>JAYTXS010000120.1:0-10772 GCA_043742845.1 Gammaproteobacteria bacterium | reverse complement strand
TATTCGGTCCGCGAAGTCCTCGCGATGGTGGAAGCCGTGGCCGGCAAACCGCTGGTCATTCGTGAAGAGGCGCGCCGCGCCGGAGATCCGGCCTACCTGGTAGCACGCGCCGACCGCATCCGCGCCGAACTCGGCTGGCGGCCGCGCTATGACGACCTCAAGGCCATCGTGTCCCATTCCCTGGCCTGGGAGAAAAAACTGCTGCTGGAACCTTGGACCTGATTCACCGATGAGAGGGGGTCAGCTCGTGTGGGCGCGTAGCCAGGGTACCAATACCTCAAAGCTGAAGCCGTTGGTGGGGTACAGGTCCACGATAAAGGAGTAAGTCTCCTCGGCGCCGGCAGTGAGCCTGACGCCATTGATCGCGAGGAAGGTATACGCGGACGCGAAAGCGGTACGCTCGTTGCCGTCCACGAACGGGTGGTACTGGGCCAAGCTTTCCCACAGCGCCGCGGCCTCTTCGATGAGGTCGATGTAGTGGCCGGTTGTCGGCCGGAACAGCGCGGCTTCGAGGTGCCCTGATCCGCGCACTCCGGCTCTGCCGCCGTAGCGCGCGATCTGATCGGTATGGATGGCGATCACTTCGGGCATGGTCAGGTGGTCAGTCATTTCGCGAGGTTGCGGTACAGATCCGCATATTTCTCGTGACTGGTGCCGTAGGCATTCAACACGTGCGTGCGGGCTTTGGTTTTCTTGCGCTTCTCGATCAAATCGGCCAACGCTTCTTCCACCAGCGCCTGCAACTGCCTGCCTTCCGACTGCGCCAGGGCACGTACCTCGGCGAGGATTTCCGGGGCAACTTGGGTGGCGAATTTCTCTTTGGCGGCGGACATTGCGTTCTCTTCGAGTGCAGTTGTCATGATACATCATGACGTATCAAGAAATCTCCCGAGCGCCTCGCAGGCCCTTTACTTGACTCCTTAAAACCGTTAGGCTTCCGGGCGTTTTTCCTAGTTAAATCAGAATATTACGCATGCGGATTACAATTTTTGGCTCAGGGTATGTGGGCCTGGTCACGGGGGCCTGTCTGGCGGATGCCGGCAACGACGTGGTGTGCGTCGATGTCGATGCGCGCAAGATCGAGATGCTCAAGCGCGGCGAGCTCCCCATCCACGAGCCGGGTCTCGATGCGGTGGTGAAGCGAAATTTCGAGGCAGGCCGTCTGCACTTCACGACCGACGCCAAGGAGGGAGTCAAACACGGGTTGTTCCAACTGATCGCGGTGGGCACCCCGCCGGATGAGGATGGCTCCGCGGACCTAAGATACGTGCTGGCCGTGGCGCGCTCCATCGGTGAGCACATGACCGAATACAAAGTGGTGATCACCAAATCCACGGTACCCGTAGGAACTGCCGACAAGGTTCGCGACAATGTCCAAGCGGCCTTGGGCAGGCGCAGCGTGCATATCGAATTCGACACCGTGTCGAACCCCGAGTTCCTCAAGGAAGGCGCCGCCATCGACGACTTCATGAAGCCGGATCGGGTCGTCGTCGGCACTGACTCCGAGCGCGCCGCGGAACTGCTGCGTCATCTGTATGCCCCTTTCACCCACAATCGCGATCGCATGATCGTCATGGATGTGCGCTCGGCCGAGCTCACCAAGTACGCGGCGAATGCCATGCTCGCGACCAAGATCAGTTTCATGAATGAATTAGCCAACTTGGCGGAGCAGCTCGGCGCCGATATCGAATCGGTGCGCCTCGGCATAGGCTCGGATCCGCGCATCGGCTATGCCTTCATCTACCCTGGTGTGGGCTATGGCGGCTCCTGTTTCCCCAAGGATGTGCAAGCGCTCAAGCATTCGGCGGAGGAAGTAGGCTACGAGGCCAGCGTGCTCGCCGCCGTCGAGAGCGTCAACAACCGCCAGAAGCACGTGTTGTTCAACAAGATCAAGGCGCACTTCGGTGAGCTGCGCGGCAAGACCATCGGGCTCTGGGGTTTGGCTTTCAAGCCCAACACCGATGACATGCGCGAGGCGGCCAGCCGCGTGCTGATGGAGTCGCTGTGGGAGGCGGGCGCCAAGGTACGCGCCTATGATCCGGTGGCCATGCCTGAGTGCCTGCGGATTTACGGCCAACGCGACGATCTCATCCTGTGCAAAACCAGCCCCGAAGTGTTCGAAGGTGCGGATGCGCTGGCCATCGTTACCGAGTGGCGGGAATTTCGCAGTCCGGATTTCGATCTCATGAAGAGCACTTTGCGCTCGGCGGCAATATTCGACGGGCGAAATCTCTATGACCCGGAACAAATGGAGCGGGCGGGCTTTAGCTATTATGCGATCGGCCGAGGCAAGCGTTCTTAAAGGCAAGCATTCTTAAGTGAGTACATAGTGACCCTATTGGTACCGGTAATCCTATCCGGCGGCGCCGGCACCCGGCTTTGGCCGCTGTCCCGGGAAATGTATCCCAAGCAACTGCTGGCGCTCACCGGCAAGAACACCATGCTGCAAGACACCGTCACGCGTCTGGCGGGCATTGCCGGCGCCCAGGCGCCCATTGTGGTGTGCAACGAGGCGCATCGCTTCACGGTGGCTGAACAGATCCGCGCGCTGGGATTTCAGGCGTCGGCGATTCTGCTCGAACCGGTGGGGCGCAATACCGCGCCCGCGCTGGCGCTCGCGGCGCTGCAGGCGCTCAAACTCGACGCCGATGCCATCCTCGTGGTGGCGCCGGCGGACCATGTGATTCGGGATGTGCGTGCTTTTCAAGCGGCCGCCGCGCTGGCGTCCGGCCTGGCGCAGGGCGGCAAGCTCATTACCTTCGGCATCGTGGCGCACGCCCCGGAAACCGGTTACGGCTACATTCGCCGCGGCGGGGGCGAAGGGCCTGCGTATCCGGTGGCGCAATTCATCGAAAAGCCGCCGCTCGACGTGGCGGCGCAGTTCGTCGCCTCGGGCGATTATTATTGGAACAGCGGCATGTTCGTGTTCAAGGCGCAGCGCTACCTGGCGGAGCTCAAGGCCTTCGCCCCGGACATCCTCGAGGCCTCGCGCGCGGCGCTGACGGCCGCCCGCACGGACTTGGACTTCGTGCGCATCGACAAAGCGGAATTCGAGAAATGCCGCGGCGAGTCCATCGACTATGCGGTGATGGAGAAGACACGCGACGCGGTAGTTCTGCCGCTGGATGCCGGCTGGAGCGATGTCGGGTCCTGGTCCTCGCTGTTCGACGCCTTGCCGGCCGACGAGGAGGGCAATGTTCTACAGGGCGACGTACTGGTGTATGACACCCATGACTGCTACGTGCATTCGACCAGCCGACTGGTCGCCGCCGTCGGCATGGATGATCACATTATCGTCGAAACCAAGGATGCGATCCTGGTGGCGCCCAAAGAGCGGGTGCAGGACGTCAAAGAACTGGTGTCGATGATCAAGAAATCAGGCCGCAGCGAGTCAGCCTGGCACCGCGAGGTGTTCAGACCCTGGGGCAGCTACGACAGCATCGATAACGGCGAACGCTTCCAGGTCAAGCGTCTGTCGGTCAAGCCGGGTGGCGTGCTGTCGCTGCAAATGCACCATCATCGCGCCGAACATTGGATCGTGGTGCAGGGCACCGCGCGCATCACCTGCAACGACAAGACTTTCCTGTTGTCGGAGAACGAATCGACTTACATACCCATCGGCGCGACGCATCGGATCGAGAATCCGGGCAAGATGCCGCTGCACATCGTCGAGGTGCAATCGGGGTCGTATCTGGGCGAGGATGACATCGTGCGCCTCGAGGATAATTACGGCCGGCAAGGGACCATTACTTGAAGCCGATCACCTGCTTTAAGGCGTACGATTTACGCGGCCGGATTCCCGTTGAGTTGAATGACGATGTCGCTTACCGGGTCGGACGCGGCTACGCGCAGTTTCTAGGGGCGAAACGCGTGGTGGTGGGTCGCGACATTCGCTTGTCGAGCGCCGCGCTCACCGATGCCCTGTGCCGCGGCCTGACCGACAGCGGCGTCGATGTGTACGATATCGGCGTTTGCGGCACGGAAGGCGTGTACTTCGCGACTTTCGATGGCGGTTACGACGGCGGCATCATGATTACCGCGAGCCATAACCCGTCGGATTACAACGGCATGAAATTCGTGCGCGAGCAGTCCAAGCCCATCAGCGGCGACAATGGCCTTGAGGAGATTCGCAGGTTCGCGGAACGTGGCGAGTTTCCCAAAGCGGCACGGGCCGGCAAACGGCGCAGCGTCGATACCATGCAGGCCTATGTGAAGCACCTGTTGTCCTATGTCGATGCCGCGAAGCTCAAGCCTCTCAAAATCGTCGTCAATGCAGGCAACGGCGGCGCAGGATTGATCATCGATCAGCTGCAACCCCACTTGCCCTTTTCGTTCATCAAGGTGCACCACGAACCCGACGGTCATTTCCCGAATGGCATCCCGAATCCCATGTTGGAAGAGAATCGTTCATCCACGATCGACGCCATCCTTGAACATCACGCGGATTTCGGCATTGCCTGGGACGGGGATTTCGACCGTTGCTTTTTCTTCGATGAGAAGGGCGCCTTCATCGAGGGGTACTACATCGTGGGACTGTTGGCCTCCGTGCTGCTGCGCGGCGAGCCGGGCGGCAATGTGGTGCACGATCCGCGCCTGACTTGGAATACCATTGAAGTCGTGAAAGCGAACGGCGGGAAGCCGGTGCTGTGCAAATCCGGTCACGCCTTCATCAAGCAGCGCATGCGCGAGGTCGATGGGGTCTACGGCGGAGAAATGAGCGCACACCATTACTTTCGGCGTTTCGCGTATTGCGACAGCGGCATGATTCCGTGGCTCATCGTCGCCCAGATCCTTTCTGAGGCGGCGTTGCCACTGTCAAAGCTGGTGGGTGAGCGCATTGGGCTGTTTCCGGTCAGCGGTGAACTCAATTACCGTGTTCCGGACGCCAAGGCGACGATTGCCGCGTTCGAGGCGCGCTACGCGCCGCGTGCGGAAATCATCGATCGCACCGACGGCGTGTCGTTCGAATTCCCCGAGTGGCGCTTCAATTTGCGCTGCTCTAATACCGAGCCCTTGATCCGACTGAACGTCGAGGCGCGCGGCTCGGTCCCCTTCATGCACGAGAAAACCGGCGAATTGCTCGCGCTGCTCGAGTTGCAGGGCGCGGTGGCAGCGGACAGTTAAGGCCTGGCATGTCAGTGATACCTAAGCTCAGTGTCGTTATCCCCGTCTACAACGAAGAGGCAGTCCTACCGACACTGTTCACGAGGCTGTACCCGGCGCTCGATGCTATCGGCATCTCCTATGAAATCGTGTTCGTCAACGACGGCAGCAAGGACCGCTCGGTGGCGCTGTTGCGCCAGCAGTTCTCGCTGCGGCCGCGCGAGACGCGCGTGGTGCTGTTTCACGCCAATTTCGGCCAACATTCGGCTGTCATGGCCGGCCTCGCCTACGCGCGCGGCGAGTACGTGGTCACCTTGGATGCGGATTTGCAGAACCCGCCGGAAGAAATCGGCAAGCTGGTCGGAATGCTCGATCAGGGTTACGACTATGTGGGCACCATCCGCCAGCAGCGCCAGGATTCCTGGTGGCGGCGCTGGTTCTCCAAACGCATCAATAAACTGCGCGAGAGAATTACGCCGGTGCGCATCACCGATCAGGGCTGCATGATGCGCGGCTATGCGCGTTCGGTGGTGACCGCTCTGAATCAGACGCGCGAGGTCAACACCTTCATTCCCGCGCTGGCGTCCCTGTATGCCATGAAGCCCATCGAGGTGCCGATCGCGCATGAGGAACGCTACGCGGGGAACTCCAAGTACTCGATGTACAGCTTGATCCGCCTGAATTTCGACCTGATCACCGGGTTCTCAGTGGTGCCGCTGCAGCTTTTTTCGATGGCGGGCATGCTGGTCTCGCTGATATCGGCCGTGCTGTTCGTCGTGCTTTTAGTGCGCAGAATCTGGGTGGGTTCCGAAGCGGAGGGCTTATTCACCCTGTTTGCATTCGTGTTCTTCCTCATCGGTGTGGCACTGTTCGGTATCGGCCTGCTGGGTGAATACGTGGGCCGCATCTATGCGCAGGTTCGCGAGCGTCCGCGCTACATTGTGGAAGCGGTCCTGGAGGATGATTCGAACGTGCTCAATCGCCGGGCGCAGGACAGAGCGGGACAGGAACTGCCGCGGTGACGCGGACAGTGGTGTTCGCGTACAGCGGCCAGGCTACCGACCGTGACTAGTGCGGTGGTATTCGCATACAGCGAGGTAGGTTATCGCTGTGTGCGCGAACTGCTGTCGCAGGGAGTACGAATCCCGCTGCTGTTCACACACGCCGACGATCCGGGCGAGAGCCAGTGGTTCGGCAGCGTACGGCAATTAGCCGATACGCAGGGTCTGCGGGTGGAAACTGCGGATGATCCCAATACGCCGCAATGGATAGCCGCAGGGCTGGCAGCGGCCCCCGATTTTCTGTTCTCGTTTTACTACAGATACCTGCTGGATAAGGCATGGCTCAAGGTGCCAAGGCACGGCGCTCTCAACATGCACGGATCGCTGCTGCCGAAGTATCGCGGCCGGGCGCCGGTGCACTGGGCCATTCTCAAAGGCGAAACCCAGACCGGTGCGAGTCTGCACTACATGGAGGAAAAGCCGGACGCCGGCGCTCTCGTGGATAGCCAAGCCGTGCCCATTTTGGAGAATGACACGGCGCTCGACGTGTCGCTCAAGGTGGCTGCGGCGGCTGAGCAGGTGCTGCGGCGCAGCCTGCCGGCATTGGTGGACGGAAGCGCGCAGGCGCGGCCGCTCGACCTGAGTCTCGGGTCGTATTTCGGCAGGCGCCGCCCCGAGGACGGGCGCATCGATTGGCGGTCCCCGGCGCGGGCAGTCCATGACCTGGTGCGGGCGGTCGCGCCGCCCTTTCCGGGCGCCTTCACCGAGGTAAACGGGTGTAGGCTTGCAGTCCTTGAAACGAGATTGGATGCGCAGGCGGCGCGCTATCCCGCCGAGGCGCCTTGTTTGTACGCAGCGGACGGCGAGTGGTATGCGGACTGCGTCGATGGGCGACGGCTGCGAATCGTCCGGTTGGCGATGCACGGCGAGTGCGTCACGCCCGCAGAAGCGCCGCCCGCGTTGTCGCGCCAGCCGCTGCGCTTGAGCTGAAGCGGGCTTTTCATCAGATCATTTTCGGCAGAGGTTCATCTTGAAAAACGTTCTCATTCTTGGGGTCAATGGATTCATCGGGCATCACTTGAGCAAGTACATCCTGGCTCACACCGATTGGCATATTTATGGCATGGATCTGCAGTCCGAGCGTGTCAGCACGCTGCTCAGCAACCCTAGATTTCATTTCTTGGAAGGCGACATCACCATTAATTTGGAGTGGGTGGAATACCACGTGCGCAAGTGCGATGTGATTCTGCCGCTGGTCGCGATTGCCACGCCCGCGACCTATGTGCGCGAGCCGCTGCGGGTATTCGAGCTGGATTTCGAGGCGAACCTGCCCATCATTCGCCACTGTGTCAAATACAAGAAGCGCGTGGTGTTCCCGTCTACGTCCGAGGTGTATGGCGCGAGCACGGACAAGGAGTTCGACCCCGATACCACCGAACTGGTGCTCGGGCCCATTCACAAGCAGCGCTGGATTTACTCCTGCGTGAAGCAGCTGTTGGATCGCATCATCTATGCCTACGGCCAGCAGGGACTGCAGTTCACGCTGTTCCGGCCCTTCAACTGGATCGGCTCGGGATTGGACAGCATGGATGATCCTAAAGAGGGCAGTTCGCGGGTGCTGACGCAGTTCCTGGGCCACATCGTGCGCGGCGAACCCATCAAGCTGGTCGATGGCGGAAAACAGACGCGCGCATTCACCTTCATCGACGATGCGGTCGTGTGTCTGACCACGATCATCGATAACCCGGGCGGCATCGCCGACGGCAAGATCTACAACATCGGCAACCCTCACAATTCCTACTCGATCCGCGAGCTGGCGCAAATGATGCTGGAGATGGCGCTGTCGCGGTCCGAATACGCGCCCACGGCCCGCCACACCAAGCTCGTCGATATTTCGGCCTTCGACTACTACGGCAAGGGGTACGCGGACATCCCGGCGCGGCTGCCCTCGATCAAGAACACCACGGCCGAACTCGGCTGGACCCCATCGACCGACATGCGCGCTGCGTTGAGCGCGATTTTCGACTCCTACGCTCACGCCTTGCCGTCGGCGTCGGCGTTGCTGTCGCGTGATGCTTGAGCGCTCACACATCGGCCTGAAGGTCGATGTGGATACCCTGCGCGGCACGCGTCAAGGTGTGCCGCGGCTCGCGGCGCTGCTGCAGAGGCACGGCGTCGATGCCACGTTTTATTTTTCGGTCGGCCCCGACAACACCGGCCGCGCCGTGCGACGGGTATTTCGCAAGGGATTTGCCCAGAAGGTGGCGCGCACCTCGGTGCTGAAGCACTACGGATTGAAGACGCTGTTGTACGGCGTGCTGTTGCCCGGGCCCGATATCGGACGAGCCGCGGGCGCCGAGATGCGCGCCGTGCACGACGCCGGATTCGAGGTGGGACTGCATACCTATGACCACGTGCATTGGCAGGATTACGTGGCCAATGCGACGGCGGCATGGACCCGGGTGCAGTTCGAGCGCGGCATCGAGGCCTTCGAACGAGTCTTCGGATTTCGGCCCCCTTCGCACGCGGCCGCCGGCTGGCAGATCAATGCCCACGGCCTGGAACTCGAGCGCGAGTACGGGCTGCGTTACGCCAGCGACACCCGTGGCGGCGCGCCGTTCTTGCCGCTGCTGCCGGGAGGCATCAGTACCTGCCCTCAACTGCCCACGACGCTGCCCACCTTCGATGAACTCCTCGGCCTTGATGGGGTGACTGAAGCGACCCTTGCGGACACGGTGTTTCGCCGGTCTTCAGTCGTGGCCGCCGTGCCCGCGACCGGCGCGCTGCAGGTGTTCACCCTGCACGCGGAACTCGAGGGCATGCTGCTGCTCGATGCCTTCGACGCGCTGCTGACCCAGTGGCGCGCGTCCGGTGCCGTGATTACGCGCATGGCGAGGATCCATGAACTCGCACTGCAACAGCCTTTGCCGGCGCGGTCTGTCGTCATGGGTGAGGTGGCGGGCCGTTCAGGGTTGCTGGCAGTGCAGGCGCCGGCGGCGGCGTGAAAGAATCGCCAGTGGCGGTTGCGGTAGTGGCGGTGGCGCGACGCGAGCGGGGGCTGTTCGTGGGGCTGGCAGCGTTGCTCGCCGTGCTGTGGCTGGCGACTCTGGTGGGCCGGCCGCTGTTCAATCCGGACGAGGGGCGTTATGCGGAGATTCCGCGGGAAATGCTCAGCGGTGGGGATTGGATCGTGCCGCACTTGAACGGCTTGGCTTACATCGAGAAACCGCCGCTGCAGTACTGGGCCGGTGCCTTAATTTACCGGCTGATGGGACCGAGCGCCTTCAGTGCCCGTTTGTATTCGGCGCTGACTGCCTTGGCCGGCATATTCGTGGTGTGGATGGTGGCGCGACGGCTGTGGGACGAGGCGGCGGCTTGGCGTGCTGCGTCGGTGTTGTCGGGCATGATGATTTTCGTGGCCTTGGGGCAGATCTTGACCTTGGACATGAGCTTGACGTTCTGGATGAGCTTGAGCCTCGCGGGCTTCCTGGTGGCGCAGACCGCGGCGCAGCCTAGGCCCTGGATGCTGTTGGCGTGGGCCGCCGCGGCCTTAGGGGTGCTTACCAAGGGAGTGATCGCGGCGGCTATTCCAGCCGCCGTGTTGATCCTGTACAGCCTGTATTCGCGCGACTTCGGACCCTGGCGCCGGCTGTATGCCACTTGGGGTCTGCCGCTGTTCCTGGTCATCACGGTGCCCTGGCACTGGCTCGCCGCACGGCGCTTGGACGACTTCCTACAGTTCTATTTCGTTCATGAGCATCTGGCGCGCTACCTGACTCCCAGTGCCGATCGCCAGCAGCCCTGGTGGTTCTTCGGCTGGGTGTTCCTGGCCGGAACGATACCGTGGACGCTTTCCGCGTTGCGCGCCCTGGGCAGCGGCTGGCGGCGCTCTGGGGTGCCTGGCGAATTCCATCCGACACTGTTCCTGTGGATCTGGGTGGTGTTCATCTGCATCTTCTTCTCGCTATCGGATTCGAAGCTCATTCCCTACATTTTGCCCGCCATGCCGGCGCTGGCGCTGCTCATCGCGGCGCTGCCGGCGCGCGCTCTGCAACTGGATTTGCGGTTGACCGCTATCTTGACCGTGGTGGCCGGCTTGAGTTTGGGGTATGCCAGCCTGCACTGGCCGCGTGTCATCGCTGCCTCGGACCGCAGCGCGTACTTCCTGGGGTTGGCCAAGCCGCTAGGGCAGATTGCCGTGTTGCTCGGCGTGTCGGGCCTGTGCGTGCTGGTGCAGCACCTGCGTCATGCGAATCGGGCCGCGGTATTCCTAGGCGTGGGATGGTGCCTCGCCTGGCTGCTGCTGATCCGTGCCGCGGCAGTGGCGGCGCCCATTTACTCCGGTGTCGATCTCGCGGCAGGAATTCCGGCTACTCTGCGCAATGCGCCCGTGTATAGCGTCGCCACCTACGATCAGTCGCTGACGTTCTATCTGCAGCGGCCCGTCACATTGGTGCAGTATCGTGGCGAGCTCGATTACGGATTGCGCAAGGCGCCCGATGCCGGGATTGCCGATGAAGAGGAATTTCTGCGCCGTTGGTCGCTGCAGTCCCAGGCCTTCGCGGTGATGGAGAAGTCTATGTTCGATGATCTCAAACGCCGCCGGGTGCCCATGCGCTTCGTGGTGGAAGACGCCGATCGCGTCTTGGCGGCGCGGCAATGAGCGGG
>JAYTXS010000119.1:0-11804 GCA_043742845.1 Gammaproteobacteria bacterium | reverse complement strand
AAGCAACAGTCCGGCATCTCCTTTCTACTGATCGACATGAAGAGTCCTGGCATCAGCGTTCGCCCCATCGTGCTGTTGGACGGCGGACATGAGGTCAATGAAGTGTGGTTCGAGAACGTGCGCGTGCCCGTTGAGAATCGTATTGGCGAAGAGAACAGCGGTTGGACCTACGCAAAATTCTTGCTTGGGCATGAGCGCACCAACATAGCCGGCATCGGCATCGCCAAGCGCGAACTGGCGCGGCTCAAGCGTATTGCGGCGAGCGAGCTGCAGCATGGCCGGCCTTTGATCGAGGATCCGTTGTTTGCCGCCCAAATTGCACAGGTCGAAATCGACCTGTGGGCATTGGAGATCACCAATTTGCGAGTGCTATCGGCCGAGCGCCGCTCGCCCGCCGCGGGCCCCGAGGCTTCGATTCTCAAGATCAGAGGTACGGAGATTCATCAGAGCATTTCCGAGCTGCTGATGCGCGCCGTCGGGCCGTACGCGCTGCCGTTTCGCCGCGAAGCCATGGAAGCCGGCTGGCAGTTCGACCCGACCCACGAATCTCCGGGCCCGCGCTACGCGTCGACACTGGCGTCGTCGTATTTCAATCAGCGCAAGTTGTCTATTTTCGGCGGCACCAACGAAATTCAGAAAAACATCATCTCCAAGATGATCGGCCTGTAGGAGATAGCCGTGAACTTCGAATTCAGCGATGAACAGCGGCAATTGCACGAAGCGGTTGAACGGTATTTGACCGAGCAATATGGCTTCGAGCGCTTTCAATCGATCAATCGGTCGCAAGCCGGATGGGATCCGGCGGTATGGCGGGGCTTGGCGGACTTAGGCGTGCTCGGCATCACAGTGCCGGCGGAGCAGGGCGGGCTGGGGTTTGGGCCCTTGGAAACGCTGGCCATGATGGGCGACTGCGGCCGCAGCCTGATGCTCGAGCCGGTATTGAGCAGCGCCATCATTGCCACGGCTGTATTGCGCACATGCGTCGACCAATCGACGGCCGCACAACTACTGGGCAGCATGGCCGCCGGCGAGAGAATTGCGGTGCTTGCGCATTTCGAGAGCAACGCACGCTATGAGAGTCAGTGGGTGACGACTCGAGCGCGGCGCAGCGGCGAGACGTATCGACTGGACGGGCACAAGGGAGTCGTGATGCATGCCGGCGCGGCCGATATGTTGCTGGTTTCCGCACGCACGTCGGGAGAGGCGGGCGACGCGCGAGGCGTGTCCGTGTTCCTCGTGCCGCGCACGGCGCAGGGGGTGACATTGGACGCCTATAGCACCGTGGATGGGCAGCGCGCCGCCGATGTATATCTCAAGGACGTGGAATTGCCTGCGGCAAGCCGGCTGGGACCCGAAGATGGCGCGCTGACTGCCATTCAAGCTGCGCTCGACATTGGGCTTGCGGCCTTGTGCGCAGATGCGGTGGGTGTCATGCAGGCGTTGCTCGATGCCACCGTCGAGTATGTGCGCGAACGTCAGCAATTCGGTCAGCCCATCGGCAGGTTTCAGGCGTTGCAGCATCGAATCGCCGACATGCTCATCCATCTCGAGGCAGCTCGCTCGATGAGCTATCTCGCAGCGCTACGCTGCACGGATGATAACGTGAGCGAGCGCCGGCGCGCCTTGTCAGCGGCCAAGGCCGTGATCGGTCAAGCCGGTCGTTTCATTGGTCAGCAGGCCGTGCAGCTGCACGGCGGCATGGGCATGACCGACGAATTGAAGGTCAGCCACTTGTTCAAACGGCTCACCGCGGCACAACTGATGTTCGGCGACAGCGACACTCACCTGCAGCGCTTCGCCGCGCTGGGCCGGGTATGAATCAGCGCAGTAAGGCGGTGGTGGCGCGGGAGATCGGCAAGGCACCGGTAGTGGAGGAAATCGAGGTCGAGCCGCCGCGACACGGTGAAGTGACCATTCGGCTGGCAGCCTGCGGCGTCTGCCACAGCGACTTGTCTGCCACCAATGGGACGATTCCCTATCCGTTGCCGCTGGTGCTGGGGCATGAAGGGGCCGGCGTGGTGACCGAGGTCGGCGCGGGGGTCAGCCGCTATGCGGTCGGCGACCACGTGGTCAGCAGCTTTGTCAGCATGTGCGGCCGCTGTCACTACTGCCAGACTGGGCGCCCGCAGCTGTGCGTGCAATCGCTGCAGACCTTGTACACACTGCCGGACGGCACCGTACGCACGCGCGATTCCGCCGGCCACGCTCTGAATGTATTTTGCGGCTGCGGGGTCATGGCGGAATTCGCCACCGTTCACGGCGATAATGTAGTCAAGATAGATAAGCAGATGCCACTGGATCGTGCGGCGCTGATCGGCTGCGGAGTCATGACGGGGGTGGGCGCGGTGGTCAATACCGCGCGCGTCGAAGCGGGCTCCGTGGCTGTGGTGTTCGGTTGCGGCGGTGTCGGCCTCAACGCCATCCAGGGCTGCGCCATTGCCGGAGCCGGCATGATCGTCGCCGTCGATACCCACGCGGCGACGCTCGAATTGGCGAAGCAATTCGGCGCCACCCATACCTTCAACGTCAGCGGCCAGGAAAACGTCGGCAAGGCGCTTTACAAGCTAACCGGCGGCGGTGCGGACTACGCCTTCGACTGCGTAGGGGTTGGCAAGATCTCCGAACAAGCATGGGGAGTGCTGCGGCGCGGCGGAACGGCCGTGATCGTCGGCATCGCGTCGCCCAAAGATCAGATCACGCTGAGCGCGCAGCAGGTGGCGCTCAGTGAGAAGACGTTGACCGGCAGCTACTATGGATCTGCGCGGCCCGCGCAGGATTTTCCGCGCCTCATCGGGCTATACCGCAGCGGCCGGCTGAAGCTCGACGAATTGATCACGCGCACCTATTCGATCGACCAGGCGCCGCAGGCCTTTGCCGATCTCAACGCGGGGCGCGAAGGCCGGGGCGTAATTATTTTCGACTCGCTCTCACGGAACTATGACTTGGAGAACGGCAGCACGTAATTGCGCTTGCCCGTAGCGGCGAAGATGGCGTTCGCAACGGCGGGTCCCAACGGCGCAACCCCGGGCTCGCCCACACCGGTGGGCGGCTCCGACGACGGCACAATGTGCACTTCCACTTTCGGCATTTCGTTCATGCGGAGCACGCGGTAGCTGTTGAAATTATCCTGCTCTACGCGTCCATCCTTCAGGGTGATCGCGCCGTACAGAGCCGCGCCGAGCCCAAAACCGATGCCGCCCTCCATCTGCGCCGCAATGATGTCGGGATTGATCGGTGTGCCGCAATCGACCGCGCAGACCACCCGCTCGACTTTGACTTGGCCGTTCTTGTCCACGCTGACTTCGGCGACTTGGGCGACGAACGTCTTGAACGCTTCGGCCACGGCGATGCCGCGGCCCCTACCCGGCGGCAGCGGCGTGTTCCAGCCGGCCTTGTCGGCCGCGAGTTCGAGCACGGCTTTCATTCGGGGTTGATGTTCCAGCAGCTTGCGCCGGAACGTGAAACCGTCTTGACCTGCCGCATGCGCCACCTCATCGATGAATGCCTCGACGGCATAGGTGGTGTGCGAACTGCCGACCACGCGCCACCACAGCACCGGCACGCCGGTCTTGGTCGTGGAGAGATCGACAGAAATATTGGGTATGGCATAGGGGATGGTCGAAGCGCCTTCCACAGACGTGGGATCGACACCGTCCTTGATCATCCCGGCGAAAGCGCCCCCCGCCATGATGGACTGACCGACGATGACGTGATGCCAGCCGTTGAGCTGCCCCTTGTCGTCCAAGCCGGCTTGCAACTTGTGGAAGTACATCGGCCGGTACAGGCCGCCACGGATATCGTCTTCGCGCGTCCACTGCAATTTGATCGGAGTACCTTCGGCGCCGTACGCCCTTGCAATCGATACGGCTTCGACGATGTAATCGGAGCCGACGTTGGCGCGCCGGCCAAAGCTGCCGCCGGCGTACAGGGTGTGGATGCTCACTTGCTGCGGATCCAAACCCGCGGTGTGCGCGGCGTTGGCTTGATCGAGGGTCTGAAACTGATCTCCTGCCCAGATTTCGCAGCTAGTGGCAGTGAGCTTGACCACAGCATCAAGCGGTTCCATGGGCGCATGGGCAAGATACGGAAACTCGTAAGTGGCCGATATTTTTCGTGCGGAGTTTTTGATGGCCTGCGCGGCGTCGCCGTCCTTGCGTGCAGAAGCGGCGGGCTGATCGGCAAGTCGCCTATATTCGTCCAGAAGTTGTGGGCTGCCGCGCTTCTCGGCCTTGGAGTCATCCCATTGAACGACGAGGGCGTCGCGAGCCTGCTTGGCGGCCCAGAAACTCTTCGCGACCACGGCGACGCCGCCCGCTACCTGCAGCACTTTGACGACGCCGGGTATTGCTTCGGCGGGCGCCGCATCGAAAGACTTCACTGTGGCTCCGAATAGGGGCGGGCGTTTCAACAGCGCGACCAGCATGCCGGGCAGTGCCACATCAATCGTGAATTGCGCGGTGCCGTCGGATTTCGCTACCGCATCGACACGCGGGATGTGGCGCCCGATCAGATTGAAATCCTTGGGGTCTTTCAGCTGCACGGTGTCGGGGACGGGCAGGGTGGCCGCGGTTGCGACCAAGGAGCCGAAAGTGGCCTGGCGCTTCTTGCCAGCGTGATACACCGTGCCCTGCTGCACCGTGAGCTCGGCGAGCGGCACTTGCCATTCCTTCGCCGCTGCCGCCAGCAGCATCGCTCGAGCCTTAGCGCCTGCCTCGCGCAGTTGATTCCAGGAATTGGCCATAGCGGAGCTGCCGCCGGTTCCCTGAATGGTTCCGAAAGCGAGATTGGCGTAGCGCTTGGCATCGGCCGGCGCACTTTCAACGCGAACCCGCGCCCAGTCGGCGTCGAGTTCTTCTGCAACCACCGTGGCAATGCCGGTGTAGGCGCCCTGGCCCATCTCGACGTGCTTGGCGATGACGGTGACGCTGTTGTCCGCGCCGATGCGCAAAAAAGCATTGGGGGTGAACGTTGCACCGGCGACCGGCGCAACCGGTGCCGCCAGTGCGCGGCGTCCGGAGGCGGCCCATTCGAACCCTATGGTGAGCGCCATGGCGCCGGCGGCACCCGCGCTCTTCAGGAATTCGCGGCGGGTCGGGAATGCGGCAAAAGAGTTGGCGGCCATGGCTTACACCTTGATGGATTCGGCAGCGGAGTGGATGGCGGCGCGAATGCGGGAATAGGTGGCACAGCGGCAAATATTGCCGCTCATGGCGCTATCGATATCCGCGTCACTGGGCGACGGATTCGTTTCCAACAAGGCGCTCGCCGACATGATCTGCCCCGATTGGCAGTAGCCGCACTGGGGTACTTGAAGCGTGACCCAAGCCGCCTGCACCGCTTTCGCGGGCGCCGTGGCGAGTCCCTCGATGGTGGTGATCTTATGGCCGGCGACGGCCGATAGTGGCGTAACGCAGGAGCGGATGGCTTTGCCGTTCAAGTGCACGGTGCATGCGCCGCACAGCGCCATTCCACAGCCAAATTTAGTTCCGGTCAGACCGGCCACTTCTCGGATGGCCCACAGCAGGGGCATTTTTGGATCGGCATCCAGGGTGGTGGGATTGCCGTTGAGGACGAATGATGTGGTCATGGTGACTCCGCCTGGGCCGGATTGGCAGGCGATTTATTCTACAATAATCCAGGGGTCACATCGAACGGGAGCTATGGTGAATAGACGCGAGTTGTTGGAGATGGGAATTACTGTTGCAGCGAGCGCATCGGCCGGCGCATTCATCGTGAGCGAAGCGCGCGCGCAGGAGCCTAGCCGCTACGCTGCGGCGTTCGAATTGCTCGACCGCTATATCGAGCGGTATCTAACGGACATGAATGCGCCCGGGTTGACGCTGTCGTTGGCCGATGCCGGCGGCGTGCAACGCGTATGCACCTATGGCCTCGGCGACATGGCGCGGCGCGCGCCGCTCAATACGGAAGAGCTGTTTCACATCGGCTCGATCACCAAGTCATTTCTGGGTCTGTGCCTGCTGCAGCTATGCGACGAAGGCAAGCTCGACCTGCACCGCCCCATTCGACAATACCTGCCGTGGCTGCGCTTCGACGCGGCGACGCGGCCGCTCACGGCCCATGATCTTCTCACCCACTCGGCGGCGTTGCCCGATGGGCCGCTGTTTCCCACGGACCCTGCGTTCAGACATCGCGCGAACGCCGCGCCGGGCACGTACTTCCACTACTGCAATATGGGCTATGAGGCGCTGGGGCAGCTGCTCTCGGAATTGGACGGTCGTCCTCTGGCAGCGTCGTTGCGCGCGCGCCTGCTCGCGCCGCTGGGGATGACGGCCACCGAACCTGTGATTACCATCGATGCCTTCGAGCGCATCGCCGCGAGTTACCAGGCTGCTTACAGTGAGCGGCCGTTTCCGCGGCTGGGGCGACTGGCGCAAAGTTTGCCCATGGCGATGTCGGCGGGATCCGGTTGCATCGCCTCAACGGCGCGGGACATGGGCGTCTACCTGGCCATGCTGATCAATCGCGGCGCGACCCCCACAGGCCGGTTGGTCTCGCCGGCCGGCTTCGAGTTATTCGCGCACGGACACATGGCGGCGGAACATTTTGGGCCGGGTGCATCGTACGGCTATGGCATTGCCGTTGACCGGCTCGATGGGCACAAGCGTGTGCGGCATACCGGCGGCATGGTGTCCTTTGCTTCCGCACTCGAGGTCGATCTCGATTCGGGCGTGGGCGTGTTCGCCTCCATCAACGCCATGCAGGGCTACCGGCCACGGCCGGTCGCTGAATATGCGCTGCGGTTGATGCGCGCGTGTCGAGAGGGCGCTGCGTTGCCCGACGTGCCGGCGCGCAACCCCTGGTGGCGCGTGCCCGCGGCGGCGGATTACGCCAACCGCTATGCAGGGGCGGGCGGTCGTAGCCTTACCGTCATTGCCGAGGGCGACCGATTATTCCTGATGCATCAAGGTTCGCGACTGCCGCTCGAGCCGGCGCAGGAACCGGACGATGCTTTCATCGTGCAGCATCCTGAGTTCGCCCACTATGCGTTGCTGTTCGGCCGCGCGGGCAAAGATGGCAAGGGTGCAGTGGTCGAGGCCGGCTGGGGCGAGGATAGGTATGCGGCACGGGGCTATGGCGGCCCCCAAGAATTCAAGGTGCCGGCCGAATGGCAGCGCTTTGTAGGCCACTATCGGAATGAGGATCCCTGGATCGGCAGTTGTCGAATCCTCATTCGGCAGGGCAAGCTGTGGTTGAACGGAGTGGTCCCACTCGAACCCGCTGCCGACGGTCGCTTCTACTTGCGAGACGAGCCGGCGAGCCCCGAGTGGGTGGGATTCTCCGACTTCGCCGGTGGGCACGCGATGCGCATGCGCCTATCGGGAGCGGACCTCGCGCGTGTTTGATCTCACGGGCGGCTGTATTGCAGGAAATGCCCAAGACCTTGTCGGGCGCCGAAAAAACGCAGCGCTGGCAGGACGTGTGGTTTGCCGATGTCAGCGTCGTGGCCGGGTAGGCTTGGGCGTGGCCGCGTCAGGTGCCCTCGAAAATCGTCAATCGTCGGCAAGATTCTCGCCCGGAAACAGCGCGTCGTTGAAGCCGAACTGGGTCAGGTCCCGAATGCGCCGCGGATACAGAATGCCGTCAAGGTGATCGACTTCGTGCTGCACGACGCGCGCATGAAAGTCACTCACCGTTCGGTCGATGCGCGCCCCGGCCGCATCCTGGCCTGTGTAGCGCAGGTTGCGATAGCGCGGCACCAATCCCCGCATCCCGGGCACCGAAAGGCACCCCTCCCAGCCCTCATCCTGTTCCTCGCCGAGCGGGGTCAGAACCGGGTTGATCAGGACGGTAAAGGGCAAAGAATCCGCTTCTGGGTAGCGTGGGTTGCTTTCGAAGCCGAAAATCACCAACCGCAGGCCTACCCCGATTTGCGGCGCGGCCAGCCCCGCCCCATTGAGATCGCGCATGGTGTCCCGCATATCGGTGAGCAGGTTTTCGAGCTCTGCAGTGCCAAATCCACTCACCGGCGCGGCTACCGCCAGTAAGCGCGGATCGCCCATTTTGAGAACTTCGCGTATTGCCATAGTTCCTAGTATCTTAGCGGCCTTTTCCGAGGGAATCTAAGCCGATCGCATGCCCGGTCTTTTATACATAAAAACCTTCGGCTGTCAGATGAATGAGTATGATTCCGGCAAAATGCGGGATGTGCTCGAGACGGCGCATGGCATGACCCGAACCGATGATCCCGCCGTGGCGGACGTCTTGCTGGTCAATACCTGCTCGGTGCGCGAAAAAGCGCAGGAAAAAGTATTTTCCTTGTTGGGCGAATGGCGGCTGTTCAAGCAGCAGCGTCCGCACGTGGTCATCGGCGTCGGCGGCTGCGTCGCCAGTCAGGAGGGCGAGGGCATTACGGCGCGTGCACCGTTCGTCGATCTCGTGTTTGGGCCGCAAACCCTGCACCGATTACCGCTGATGATTCAGGGATTGAAGGACTCCGGCCGTTCGCAAATTGACGTGAGCTTTCCGGAGATCGAAAAATTCGACAGCCTGCCGCCGGCGCGTGCGAGCGGCGCAACGGCGTTCGTTTCCATCATGGAGGGTTGCAGCAAGTACTGCACCTTCTGTGTGGTTCCCTATACGCGAGGCGAGGAAATCAGTCGTCCCTTCGAACAGGTACTTGCGGAAGTGCGGCAGCTGGTGTCGCGCGGCGTGCGCGAAATTACGCTGCTCGGTCAAAATGTGAATGCCTATGCCGGGCCGATGGCCGACGGCACGCCGGCGGATTTGGCAACCCTGATCCATTTTGTGGCCGGAATCGACGCAGTGGAGCGCATTCGCTTCACAACTTCGCATCCGCTGGATTTCAACGACAGCTTGATCGAGGCCTACGCCAACGTACCGCAGCTCAATAATTTCCTGCATTTGCCGGTGCAGAGCGGTTCGGATCGTATTCTGGCTGCAATGAAACGCGGCCATACTGTTCTGGAGTACAAGCAGAAGCTGCGCAGGCTGCGAGCGGTGCGGCCGGACATCTGCATTTCGACCGATCTCATCGTCGGTTTTCCGGGCGAGACAGCCGAGGATTTCGTCGCCACCATGAATCTGGTGGCGGAGGTGGGTTTTGATCAGTCATTCAGCTTCATTTATAGCCGCCGGCCCGGAACGCCGGCCGCGGCATTACCGGACGAGGTGTCGCATGAGATCAAGCAGCAGCGCCTGGAACTCCTGCAGCAACGCTTGAACACCCAGGCCCGCGCCATCTCCCAGACCATGGTCGGCAGCCGGCAGCGCGTACTCGTCGAGCGGCCGGCCAAACGCAACCCCAAGCAACTGGCGGGCCGCACGGACAATAATCGCTGGGTGAATTTCGACGGACCTGAGGACCAGCCGATGTCTCTCATCAACCAATTTGCGGACGTCGTGATTACCGAAGCCATGCCCAACTCTTTGCGCGCACGACTGGCCGTCGACGAGGTGCCGTGAGTTCCGCGGCGATGACCCGCGACCTGCTGCTCGCCCCGGCGGACAACATTCGACTGGTGGAACTTTGCGGACCCCTCGACCAGCATCTGCATCAGATCGAGGCTAGGCTCGGAGTTGAAGTCAGGCGGCGCGGCAATCGATTCCAGATCGTCGGTCTGCCTGCCGCGATCAAGCGCGCGGAGACGGTGCTGCTTGGCCTTTATACGCGCGCACAGCGCGAACCCGTAGATTCCGAACGCGTGCACATAGCGCTGCAAGAATTGGATATGGACAACAATACGACGGACGGCAAGAGCGATTCGGATGAGCTCAAGGTTCACACCTCGCGCGGCTCAGTGCGCGCCCGCGGCGCCAACCAGACCGAGTACCTCAACAATGTTCGCACTTACGATCTGACTTTCGGCATCGGCCCTGCAGGCACGGGTAAGACCTATCTTGCCGTGGCGTGTGCGGTCGAGGCGCTGCAATCGGAGAAGGTGAGGCGCATCGTGCTGGTGCGCCCCGCGGTGGAGGCGGGCGAGCGCCTTGGGTTTCTTCCCGGCGATCTGTCGCAGAAGGTCGATCCCTACCTGCGCCCCATGTACGACGCACTGTACGAAATGATGGGGTTCGAGAGGGTCGCCAAGCTGATAGAGCGCAATGTGATCGAAGTGGCGCCGTTGGCTTTCATGCGCGGCCGGTCGCTGAATGACTCATTCGTGATATTGGATGAGGCGCAAAATACGACCAATGAGCAGATGAAAATGTTCTTGACCCGCATTGGCTTCGGTTCCAAGGCCGTGGTGACCGGCGACATCACACAAGTTGATTTGCCGAGTAGCAAGCAGTCCGGCCTGCGCACGGTGATCGACATATTGCGAGGAGTGCACGGCATCGCCTTCACCCTGTTCAGCTCGAGAGACGTGGTGCGCCATCCGCTGGTGCAGAGGATCGTTCAGGCCTACGAGGCCAACACCCCTGACGATACTGCCTGATGCCCGCCGTGAGGCTGGAATTCGACGTGAGCTTTGCGGCGCGCAAGCCGTGGGTGCCGAGCGCGCGGCAATTCGCACTGTGGGCGACGGCGGTGCTGGTTGCCGTAGTCAAGGTTCCCGCGGGGCTCAAGCGCAGACCAAGCTCCTTGGTGCTGTCAGTGCGCGTCGTCGGCATAGCCGGCAGCCGCCGCTTGAACGCCCGCTATCGGCGCAAGGACCGCGCAACGAATATTCTGTCGTTCGACGGCGCCGGTGCGGCTCCTGACGGTCGCTACTTTCTCGGTGAATTGGTGGTCTGTGCGCCGGTCGTCGCGCGCGAGGCGTCGGCGCAAGGGAAGACTTTGCGGTCACATTGGGCGCACATGACGGTTCACGGCGTGCTGCACCTGCTGGGGTTTGACCATGAGACCTCCCCTGAGGCCCTCGAAATGGAAGCTAGAGAGGCTCAAATCCTTGATCGGCTTGGGTTTTCCGACCCGTATCGCTGATCGAGTATCCTTAAGGCCGCATGTCAGAACAACCTCAAGGCGGCAGCACGGGCCGCTGGTTAAAGCGCATTACCCAATCGATGTCCGGGGAACCGCGCGACCTCGCCGAGCTCATTGAAGATTTACGCGAAGCGAGTGAGCGCGGCCTGTTCGACGGCGACGCGCTGGTGATGCTCGAGGGCGTACTGGCGGTAGCGGACATGCAGGTGCGCGACATCATGGTACCGCGCTCGCAAATGGTGTTCGTCGAGCGCGATGAGCCTCCGGATAAGCTGGTAGAGCTGGTGGTTGAGTCCGGGCATTCGCGTTTCCCAGTCATTGGTGAAGATCGCGATCAAATTCTCGGCATCCTCCTGGCAAAGGACTTGCTGCGGTTGCAGGCCGCGGGCGACGAGAGTTTCGAAATCCGCGAGTACATGCGTCCGGTGGTGTTCGTGCCCGAGAGTAAGCGGCTCAACGTGCTGCTCAAGGAATTTCGCCGCAGCCACAATCACATCGCCATGGTCGTGGATGAATACGGCGGCGTTTGCGGACTCGTCACCATCGAGGACGTGATCGAGCAAATCGTCGGCGAGATCGACGACGAGCATGACGTCGAAGATGACCAGACCATTCGCAAGGAAGGCGCCAAGGAATTTACGGTGCGCGCGCTCACCCCCATTTCCGACTTCAATCACTACTTCGGCACCGCATTCTCCGACGAAGAATACGACACCATCGGCGGACTGCTGATGCAGGAGTTCGGACGGCTGCCGCGCCGCGGTGAGACCATTCAAGTCGGTGAATTGGAATTTAGAGTCTTGCGCGCTGATCGCCGTCGCATCGATCTGCTGCGCGTCATTACGCCAACCGAGGTCGAGCCGCCGCTGGCCGACGAGTCCACGCCTTGAGCCTTGAT
>JAYTXS010000118.1:0-8719 GCA_043742845.1 Gammaproteobacteria bacterium | reverse complement strand
GTACGTGTAGCTTTTGGTCGAGCCCTCATGATCGTTGAAGGTGACGCAGGGCGAAAGCACGTCGATCAAGGCGAATCCATTGTGACGCAACCCCGCTTGAATGAGCGGCACCAGCTGCGCCTTGTCACCGGAGAAGCCGCGCGCCACAAAGGTCGCGCCCAAGGTCAGCGCCAGCAGTACCGGGTCAATCGGCGGCGAGGAATTCACGTCGCCGCGCTTCGCCGTCGTACCCACGTCGGCAGAGGCCGAGAACTGGCCTTTGGTCAGGCCGTACACACCGTTGTTTTCAATCAAGTACAGCATGTTCACGTTGCGCCGGATGGCATGCACCAATTGACCGATGCCGATTGACAGCGAATCGCCGTCTCCCGATACACCGACATAAGTCAGCCCCCGATTGGCCGCATTCGCCCCGCTCGCGATCGAGGGCATGCGGCCGTGCACCGAATTGAATCCATGCGACCCGCCGACAAAATACGCAGTCGTCTTCGAAGAACAGCCGATGCCGGACAGCTTGACTAGCTGTTCCGGGCGCATCGACAAGCCCCAGCATGCCTCGATGATTGACGCCGTCACTGAATCATGTCCGCACCCGGCGCATAGCGTAGACATGCTGCCTTCGTATTGGCGCCGGGTCATTCCAAGGGCATTGAGCGGCAGCGAAGGATGGGCGACTTTAGGTTTATTGATGTACGACATGCGGAGTCCTAGACCTTGCGCGGTACCGCGGACAGGCGCGGCGACTCGGCAAGTTTGGCGCGAATTTCGTTGACGATAGGATCCGCCGACATGGGCAATCCGCTGTAGCTGAGAATAGAATTGAGCTTGCATTTCTCCACCGCGGTCTCAAGCGTCAGTAGCGACCTGAACTGTGCGTCGCGATTCTGCTCAACGACGAAAATAGTAGCGTGCGACTTCAAAAATACTTCGACGTCATTGTTGAACGGAAACGACTTGATGCGAAGGTAGTCCACATCGATTTTCTGCCTGCCGAGGACGTCGAGCGCTTCGCGAATTGCGCCGTCGCAGCTGCCGAGGCTCACGATGCCGACTTCGCCGCCGCCACTGCCGAGCATCACGGGTTTCGGCAGATATTTCGGCGCGCTCACGAATTTTCGCTTGAGCCGATCGAGCACGACCTGGTATTCAGCGGAATCCTCAGTGTAGCCGCCGTATTGATTGTGGCCGGAGCCGCGCGTGAAGTAGGCGCCCTTGGAACTCGTGCCCGGTAGAGTGCGATAGGTAATCGCATCGTCGTCGCGATCCACGTAGCGATAGAATTTCTCCAGCCCAGCGAGTTCCTCTGCCGACAACATCTTGCCTCGATCCGGCCTGTATGCATCATCCCATTGCAGATCCGGGCACATCCAATCGTTCATGCCGATATCCAGATCGGACATGACGAACACCGGCGTCTGCAGGCGCTCGGCGATATCGAAAGCCTGCACCGCCATGTAAAAGCATTCTTCCGGGTTTGCGGGGAACAGCAGCACATGTCTCGTATCGCCGTGCGAAGCGTACGCGCACAACATGATGTCCGACTGCTGCGTGCGTGTCGGCATCCCGGTCGATGGGCCGACGCGTTGGACGTCGAATATGACGCAGGGCACTTCGGCGTAGTAGGCCAGACCGACGAACTCATTCATCAGCGAGATACCCGGCCCGCTGGTCGGCGTGAAGGCACGGGCGCCGTTCCACGAGGCGCCCAGCACCATGCCGACTGCCGCCAATTCGTCCTCAGCCTGCAGCACCGCAAAGCTGCGTTCGCCGCTATCCGCATCGACCCGAAAGCGCTCGCAAAAGCCCTTGAACGCGTCCATCAGTGACGTCGATGGCGTGATGGGATACCACGCGCCGACGGTCGCACCCGCATACACGCAGCCCAAACCGGCCGCCGTATTGCCGTCGATCATGATGTGACCGCGGGTCTTGTCCAGGTGCTCGACCCGCAGCGGCAGCGGCGAGGTGAGTTGCTGTTTGACGTAGTCATAGCCCAAGCGCAGCGCCTTGGTGTTCGAATCCAGCAATTTCGGCTTCTTGCCGTAGCTCTCGCTCAATAGGCCGCTGACCACTTCGAGATCGACGTCGATCAGCGCGGCCAGTACGCCGGCATAGGCGATGTTCTTCAACAGAATTCGGTTGCGCACGCCGTCGAAATTCTCGTTGACCAATTTGGCGAGAGGCACGGCAATCACAGTGATATCCCCGCGTTGCAGAAACGCGCTGCGCGGCCAGGTCGAATCGTAAATCAGGTAGCCGCCCGAACTCAATTCACGGACATCCCGCGAATAGGTTTCCGCATTCATCGCCACCATGATATCGACCTGCGAAGCGCGGGCGGCATAGGCGTCGCGAGTCACGCGGATCTCATACCAGGTGGGCAGGCCCTGAATGTTCGACGGAAAGTAGTTCTTGCCCGTGACCGGCACACCCATGCGAAAGATCGCCTTCATGATCAGCGAGTTGGCGCTGGCCGAGCCCGTGCCGTTGACATTCGCGAACTTCACCACGAAATCATTCACGCGATTCGTGCTGGCCATCACACCGGGCATACCGAGGCCTCCTCTTGAATCGCATGCGGAATGTGAATGGTCGATTTTTGCATGTCCCACGCCGCGGTCGGGCAGCGTTCGGCGCACAACCCGCAATGCACGCACACATCCTCGTCCTTGATCATGACCCGAGCGGTTTGCGGCAACGCCGCCGAGACGTATAGCGCCTGCGTACGATTCGCGGCAGGTGCCGTCAGACGGCCGCGTAACTCCGCCTCCGTGCCGTTCTGTGTGATGGTGAGGCAATCGACGGGGCAGATGTCGATGCAGGCGTCGCATTCGATGCATAGCTTTGCCGCGAATACCGTTTGCACGTCGCAATTCAAGCAGCGCTGCACTTCCAGCGCCGCTTCCTCAGCGGTAAATCCCAATTCCACTTCGATGTTGATCTTCTTGAAGCGCTCGACAAGCCCGACGTGCGGCACCAGGCGTCGTTCGACGCCGTTGTATTCATTCTTGTACGCCCATTCGTGCATGCCCATCTTGCGACTGGAGAGCGTCACGCCGCGCGGCATGCGCACCAGGAGCGCCTCGTCATGGCAGAATTTGTGAATGGAAATAGCCGCCTGGTGGCCGTGCTCGACGGACCAGATGATGTTCTTGGGACCGAACGCCGCGTCGCCGCCGAAAAACACCTGCGGCAGCGTCGACTGAAAGGTGATCTTGTCAACCTTTGGCACATTCCATTGATCGAACTCGAGACCGATGCCTTTTTCGATCCAAGGAAAAGCGTTTTCCTGACCTATGGCGAGAATGACGTCGTCGCAGGGGAAGAAGACGTCGCCCAGATTGCGAGTCGCCGTGATGTCGTCGTTCTCGATGTCGTATTCGAGTTTCTCGAACATCATGCCCGTGAGCTTGCCGCCCGCGGTGACAAAGGACTTGGGCGCGTGATTGACGACGATTGCCACATTCTCGTGTTCGGCGTCTTCTAGTTCCCATTCGGAGGCCTTGAAGAACTGACGCGGCTTGCGCGCCATGACCTTCACTTCCTTTGCTCCCAGCCGCAGCGAACTGCGGCAGCAGTCCATGGCCGTATTGCCGACGCCGATGATCAGGACCCGCTCGCCGACCCGCTCGATGTGACCGAAGGCAACCGACTCGAGCCAGGTGATGCCGATATGCACGCGATCGGAGTCGTGGCGGCCCGGCAGGTCGAGTTCCTTGCCCTTAGGGGCGCCGGAACCCACGAAAATCGCATCGAATTTTTCCGATTCAAGCAGCTGGCGCATGCTCCGGACAGGGGAATTCAGGCGCAGGTCTGCGCCCATATTCACGATGTAGCCTATCTCCTCGTCCAAAACATTGGCAGGCAGGCGAAACGCCGGAATATTGGTGCGCATCAAGCCACCCGGCACGGCGAACTGTTCGAATAGGGTGACCTCATAGCCCATGGGCAACAAGTCATTAGCGACGGTGAGCGACGCTGGCCCGGCGCCGATGCAGGCAACGCGCTTGCCGTTCTTCTCGCCCGGTGCTTTAGGCAGCAGCGTCGCGATGTCGTCACGATGATCGGCCGCGACCCGCTTCAGCCGGCAGATCGCAACCGGCTTTTCCTCGATGCGGCCGCGGCGGCAGGCGGGCTCGCATGGCCGGTCGCAGACTCGGCCCAAAATGCCCGGAAATACGTTGGACTCGCGATTCACCATGTAAGCGGCGGTGAACTCGCCCTGGGCGATCAGGCGGATATATTCGGGAACATCGGTGTGCGCGGGGCAAGCCCACTGGCAATCCACGACCCGATGAAAATAATCGGGTTTCGAAGTATCTGTTGGCTCCATGATTCCTCGGTTGCCGCCCCCAAAGCCAGCTCCCAAGTATACAGGTAGTATTGCGTCATGAACCTGCTCCAAGGGCTAGACGCCACGTGTCCGCATTGCTGGGAGACCATCAATTTGACTCTCGATCTGTCGGTGCCCGAGCAGTCATATGTCGAAGATTGCCCGGTGTGCTGCAAGCCGATGTACGTGACTTACAGCACCGCCGATGGCGAAGTCGCTGAACTCAGCGTTGAGTCCGGGGAGTGACTTCGGCTCGTGGCTCAGTGCCGCGCGCTGCGCCGCCGAGGCCGCGCAGCGGTTTCAAGATGCTGCGCGTCGCGATTTTGCTCTGCGTGCTGCTGCTGGTCGCCGTAACGACCTGCCAGGAGCGCTATCTGAGTACGCGCTGGCACGAACCACTGTATGTTGCGATCTACCCCATTGCCGCCGACGACAGCCCTGTCACCCAGGCCTATGTCTCGACCCTCGATGCCGAGCGTTTTAAACCCATCGATCGATTCTTTGAGCGCGAGGCCGCGCGCTATCATCTGGATGCAAGTGGACCTGTCAGAACCCGCCTACGTACCGAGCTGTCCTCCCGTCCACCGCAACGTGCGGCGGGCGCGGGATTGGCGGCGACGGCCCTATGGAGTCTGCGGCTGCGATACTGGGCTTGGCGCGTCAGCGGGCATGCGCGCGAACCGCAGGACATTCGGATGTTCGTGCTGTATCACGACCCGGCGCTGACCCCTACCGTGCCCCATTCCCTGGGTCTCACCCAGGGGCTCATCGGCGTGGTATACGCGTTCGCAGCCCCCGAGATGAGCGGCGAGAACAATGTGGTGATCGCTCACGAAATGCTGCACACAGTGGGTGCCACCGACAAGTACAACGCCGTTGACGACGCCCCGCGGTTCCCCGACGGCTATGGCGATCCGGGCCAAAGACCACTGTTCCCGCAACGTACCGCGGAATTGATGGCAGGCCGGCGCATGCTGGCGCCGGACGAGTGGCAACAGGTGGCCAGTCTCGACGACGTGGTCATCGGAGCCGTCACGGCCTTGGAAATCCGCTGGCCGCAGCATGCTCGCTGAAGTCGTAGCGCCGCGCATAGACGCCGTGGCGCCGCTGCTCGAATGCCGCGGCGTCGATATCAGCGTCGAGTCTCGCACCTTGGTGCGCGGCCTCGACCTCAAGCTCAACGGCGGGTCGATGCTCGCCGTGCTGGGACCCAATGGCTCAGGTAAGAGCCTGTCTCTGCACACGCTTGCCGGCCTGCGCTCGCCGGCGGCGGGACAGATATTGATTGCGGGACAGCCTCTGACGACCTGGCGGCGCAGCGCCCTCGCCCGCGAATTGGCGCTTCTGCCGCAAAACGTCGAGGACCCCTTTCCGGCCAGCGTCATGGAAACAGTACTGCTTGGCCGTCACCCGCACATCCCCCGCTGGCAGTGGGAGTCCGCCGGCGACCTCGCCATCGCCTCGCAAGCACTCGCCGGCGTAGGGCTTGCCGGTTACGAAGAGCGCGACATACTAACCCTGTCTGGCGGCGAGCGGCGGCGAGCGGCATTGGCTGCTGTTCTCGCGCAAACACCGCGCATTTTCTTGTTGGACGAACCGACCAATCAACTCGACCCCAACCACCAGCTCGAAGCGCTGCAGTTGCTGCGCCGACGCGCCGATGCCGGCGCCGCGGTCATCGCCACTCTGCACGATCCCAATCTCGCCGAGCGATTCGCAGATGACGTCCTGCTGATAGGCAGGAACGGCTCTTGGCAATGCGGACCGGTCGCCCGCATCCTCAACTCCCATCATTTGTCAGTCCTTTACGACACGCGTTTCGAGACCGCAGAAATCGGCGGCCGGCGCGTCTTCTTTCAGGCCTAGCAGGTCCTAATCCAGCGCTGCCAGCACCGGCTCGTGCAGTAGGCCGTTGGTTGCCAGCACCGAATCCGACTCGAGCGTGATCGGCGCGCCGGCAAGGTCGGTAAAGCGCCCGCCCGCTTCGCTGACGATGGCCACGCATGCCGCTATGTCGAGAATGTTGACATCAGATTCGATCACGGCATCGATCTTGCCGCCGGCCAGCAGGTGATAATGTAGAAAATCCCCGTAGCCGCGGATTCGGTTAAGCCGCGCAACGAGCGCACCGTATTTCGCCCACTTCGCGCCGGCGGCGAGACTCTTCAGGTTGCCGCTGGAGAGTGCGGCCGACTCGACGCTCGCGATGCAGCTGACGGCCAGTGGCTTGCCGTTCAAGTAGGCACCGCAGCCGCGCTCGGCAAAGCATAGTTCGCCGTATATGGGTGCACTCGACACGCCAAGCACAATTTCTCCGCCGCGCATCAACGCGATTTGCGTGGAGAACATCGCGTATTCGCGCACGAACGCCTTGGTTCCATCGATGGGGTCCACCAGCCACAGGCTGTCGGCGCCTTGGTCGCGCGAGCCGGTTTCCTCGCCATAGAAGCCATGCGAAGGGAATCGGGCCTCGAGTATCTCGCGGATTGCGATTTCGCAGCGCACATCGGCCTCGGTGACCGGCGACTTATCGGCCTTGATGCGCACCTCGATATTGTGCTGATACAGAGAGCGCGCAATGACGGCAGCCTGCTCCGCCGCGTCCAGCGCAGCTTGCAATTCCGCGGAAGGTTTCATACACGCCAGATTAGCAAACCTTGTGCTACCGTCGCATCCAAAGAGTAGGGAGATCTGGCAATGGGCAATCGGCTGAGCAAGATTTACACGCGCACCGGCGACGACGGCAGCACCGGCCTCGGCGACGGCTCACGCGTGCCCAAGGAAAACCCGCGCGTCGAAGCCTATGGCACCGTCGATGAGGCCAATAGCGCGATCGGTGTGGTTCTCAGCGTGCCCGCGCTGCCGTCGGCGATCGCGCGCTGCCTCACGGAAGTACAGCATGACCTGTTCGATCTCGGCGGCGAACTGTGCATCCCCGGACACCGCATGATCGACGCTATGCAGGTGGAAAGGCTCGAAACGTTGTTGGACGGCTTCAACGAAGCGTTGCCGCCCCTAAAGGAATTCATACTGCCGGGTGGCGGCCCGGCAGCGGCTGCCTGCCACGTCGCCCGTGCCGTATGCCGACGCGCGGAGCGACGATGCTGGTCGCTGGCGCGCGTGGAGAACGTGTCGCCCGAGGTTCTCAAGTACCTGAACCGGCTGTCGGACCTGTTATTCGTGCTGGCGCGCGTACTCGCTCGCCACGAACAAGGCAGTGAAGTCGTGTGGCGCCGAGCCAAGAAATAACGTCCGCGGCGGACCTTTAAGCGACGCTCGCCGGGTGCAAGTGGTTAACGTGCAGCCAATCGGCGTGCCAACGTTCTAAATCGGCGATCGGCAAGGGCCGGCAAAACAAGAATCCCTGCACCTGGGTCGCTTTTCGAGTTTTCAAGTATTGCCACTGAGCCTCCGTCTCTACACCCTCGGCGACCGTCGACAATCCCAGGCTCTTTGCCATGGCGATGATGGCATCGACCAGCGGTGCATTGCCGCCGCTCTTCGATGCGATGTCGCGCACGAATACGCGGTCGATCTTGAGTGTGTCGATCGGAAAGTGCCGCAGGTAGGATAAGGAACTGTAGCCTGTTCCGAAATCGTCCAGGGCGGTAGCGACCCCCAGTTCCTTCAGCGACTTGACGGCCTTGCTCACCGCTGCGGTATATTCGATCAAGGCGCCCTCGGTGAACTCCAGCTCAATCATGCGGGAATCGATTCCCGCGGCATCGATGGCCCGCGACACTCTCGATACCAAGCTGCCGTCGCGAAACTGCACGCCTGACACGTTTACTGCGACCTGCCAGCCCGGCCACCCGGCGTCGCGCCAACGCCGCACCTGCGCGCTCGCCTCGCGCAGCACCCAATCGCCGATTTCCGCGATCAAGCCGCTCTGTTCGGCTAAAGGAATGAACTCGTCGGGCGCAACGAAACCTCGTTGAGGATGCTTCCATCGGAGCAGGGCCTCGACCGCCTCCACGCGCAAATCCCTGAGCGCCAGCCGCGGCTGATAGTTCAAGGTGAACTCGCCGCGCTCGAGCGCCTTGCGCAAATCGGCCTCCATGGACAGATGCTTGGCGGCCCGGGTACTGATTGATTTATTGAAGAACTCCAGGCCCCCTTGACCGGACTTCTTGCCGTGATGCATGGCTGCGTCCGCGTTTTTGATCAGTGCTTCGGCCGTAGCCGCGTCGCCCGGGTATAGGCTGACGCCCATCGTGGCCGTGAGCGGGATCTCCTGCTGCGCAAAGACGAAAGGTCGCGCCAATGCCAGCTGCACCCGCCGCGCCACCGCTTGCGCGGCATCGGCGGTCGCAATGCCGGGGAGCGCCAGGGCGAATTCATCGCCGCCGGTGCGCGCCACCCAGTCATTGATGTCTTTCTGTTCGA
>JAYTXS010000117.1:0-22766 GCA_043742845.1 Gammaproteobacteria bacterium | reverse complement strand
TGAGTCAACGCATCGCTGTTTAGGAGAACATTGTGTCCAAAGAGAAAAAAACTTCCCAGCCGTTTCTTACCGACGTCAAGACGCTGCGCGCGCGCGCGCGGAAGAACATCAAAACCGGCGGGGTGACATTCACCTATGAAGGCGATGTGAAGAAAACCATCGATATTCTGCAAGCCGTGCTGGCAACAGAAATAGTGTGTGTGCTGCGCTATACCAGTCACGCCGTGGCGGCGAGCGGTATCTCCAGTGAAGGCGTCAAGGCAGAATTTGCGCAGCATGCCAAGGAGGAGGCGGGGCACATGCATCAGGTCGCAGAGCGCATCAACCAACTCGGCGGCAAGCCCGACTTCAACCCGACCGGCCTTGCGTCGCGTGCGGCTTCGGAATACGGCAGCGCTGATAACTTGATCGAAATGATCAAGGAAAACCTGATCGCCGAGCGCATCGCCGTGGACCATTACCGGGAACTCATCCGTTATTTCGGCAACAATGATCCCGGCACCCGCTCCATGCTGGAAGGCATTCTCACGGTGGAAGAAGAGCATGCGAACGACATGCACGATTTACTCGTGGCGCACGAAGGGCGCCCCATGCTACCCGGCTAACTGCTTCCGCCGACCGAGGGAGAATCGCTGGCCGGAAAGGATTCTTCGAGCGCCTCATCCAATAGATCTTCGACGTGTTGCTTCTGCGAATCGATTGGATGGCTGCGCACGTAGGAAATCGCGTACGAACAAACCGGATTCACGGTCCACCCGTGCGCCCGCGCGACGGTGAGCGCCTCGCTCATCAATTCCGCGGCGATACCCCGTCCTTCAATGGCCGGCGGGACATGGGTGTGCATAATCGACATCACGCCTTCACCCACAGTGTAGTCGAGCACCGCTGAGCTGCCCTCCACCGTCGCCGTGAACCGATGCGCGGCCGAGTCGTGATTAATGGCGGTCATGGTCCTCTTGACGTGGCTCTGCGGGCGGGCGCGGCGCTTGCGCTTGAGGCGGCTGCGGCGGTCTCGGCTGTGGTTGCTGAGCGGGCGGGCGCGGCGCTTGCGCTGGTGGCGGCTGCGGTGGTCTCGGCTGTTGCTGCGGCGTCGGGGGGCGCGGCGCCTGCGGCGCGGGTTGCGGCGGCCTAGGTGCCTGAGTCTGCGGTGTGTATGTCGGACGCGGCTCACCCGCCGGACGCGGGTCAACTGTCGGTCGGACTGGCGCGTGAGTGACGGACTGGACCGCTCGGTTCTCCTGGGTCGGCTCACGATTCACCGGCTGCGCTTGGCGTCTGTCTGCGTGCGCCTCGGACTTGACGGCGCCCGCCGGCTTGGCCGCGACTACGCCCGCTCCTGAGAAGGCACCGGCCCGCGGTGTGGCTGCAATGGGCGGCCTTCCATTATTTTCCTTGGCACGCAGCACCGGGTTGCCGCGCGCGGATTGTTCATGCTCGCGCTGTACCGGGGTGTTGCTGATATGTCGATCGCGGCCGGCGAGCTCGTCTGCCGATGTGGGCCGGGCGCGCACGCCGCCGTTGCCGCCGTTGTAGCTGACCCGGTTTACGGTGATGTTATTGACCACGGTCCGGTTGTACACGTTGGTGATGTTCACGTTACTGATATTGTTGACCGAGCGGTTGTAGTACAAGCGTCCGCCTTGCCAGTAGCCGCCTTCATATCCCTGGCCGCCGTAGCCATAGCCGTAATTGACGCCGCCGTAAAAGCCGACGTGCGGACCCCAGTAGCCCGCGTGCCAAAGGAATAGGGCGCCTGCTCCGGCGCCCCAGTACCCCGGTGTCCAGAGATATTCAGGTTGCGGAGCGAGGATCCAGGTGCCGGGTACCCAGTAGTAGTCCTGAATATCGTCGCCCCAAGCCCAGTAGCCCGGTGTCCAGACATAGCCGTCGCCGGGGATGGGGGGCTGCTCGTAGACCGGCAGCTCAGGCGGGGGCACATTGACGGAAATATTCAATGACACCTGGGCCATCGACAGCGCGGGTGCCGCCAGCAGCGCTATGGCCACTAGAATAGAACGGGTCCAGGGTTTCAGCGACATGTCTCAACTCCACGTGGGCTCAGCGCGGCCACTTATTGATGAAGTATACAGGGCTATACTTGCCGCCCGAATGGGGGGAGTCTCCGCCGCGCATGTAGGATAGCGCTGACATGGCGATGGACACCGAAATAGCCGTCGAAGCGGGGTATATCCTTCTCGCGGCCACTCGCATGCAAAGCGCCCGGGTCGGCGTGGCGGCGCGACTCATACTGGCTATTTACGACGATTTCTACAGGCAATTTTGCGCTTATCCGCACCGCGCGCAGCGCGCCTTCGAGACCATGGATCCGCACGCATCCATTCAAATCAGCCGGGAGCGCCTTGGGCTTTATAGCCGCTACATTGCGGAGCACGGACCGAGGGTTCTCGCGGCTTTTCCCGCACTCGCCGGCGACTCGGCCGAGTGGGACGCGTTGGACCGCGTGTTCACAGCGATGATAGTTGATCGTTACGATGCCGATATCGCGTTCAGTTTTGCGCATTCCATACGTCGCAACATCGAGGGCGGGCTGTGGCGGCCGGTGGCCTATTCCTTCCCGCCGCCGAGCAAGCTGCGGGCCTTCTCGATGGCTTCGGTCCATCGTCGATTGCGGGTGCTGAATGGCATCGACGTGGAGCTGTTGCGTACCGCGTTGCTGGTGCCAAATTTTGCGGTGCCTTTCCGGAATCTGCAGTATGACGCGGAAAAAATCCTGGAAAACATCGGTCCGGTGCTCAATGCCAACCCCATTGGCGCTTGCATAACGGCCCTCGACCTGATCGAAGCCGGCTTTTTTCGCGATCGAAGCGCGTTCCTGGTCGGTCGGTGGGTGCGTGCCGACGACAGTATCGTGCCGTTCGTCGTCGCGCTGCTGAATAGCCCGGATGGGATCTACGTGGATGCCGTTCTGCATCGTGTCTCGGACATTCACGATTTGTTCAGCTCTGCGCTCGCAAATTTTCACGTGACGACCCGGCTTTACTATCAGACCTGCGTGTTCCTCTATAGCTTGATGCCACGACGTCCGCTCGGCCACCAGTATTCGACCATCGGCTACAATCACGTCGGCAAGGTCGCGATACTGAACGAGATCGCTGAGCAAGTTCGCCGCGGACACCGGTTGCAACGCTCGCCAGGCGTTCCCGGCACGGTTGCGCTCGGATTTACCTTCGACGAATGTGCTTATCACTTGAAAGTGATCCGCGATCGACCTACCAGTTCCTACAAATGGGGCGCATTCCCGGGGGTCGCCGCGGTCACCGATAAGTATCGCGTGGTGCACGAGATCAATCGTGCCGGCAGCATGTTGGACAACGTCATGTACTTCAACCTGCGGCTGGAGCGCGACATGTTCGAACCGGCGCTGCTCGATGAAATTTCGCAACAGGCTGCCGGCAGCGTGCAAGTAGATCGGGAAGGGGTGTATTTGCGAGTGTTGATCGCGCAGCTAAAAATAGTGCCGTTGCCATTGTTCCTCGAGACCGCGGACGAGAATGCGACGCGCGCCGTGATGACCAGCCTCGGTCTTTGCATTCGCAACAATGCGGCAACCAATATATTCAACAAGGATCTGGATTCACGGAACTACGGCGTAGGGCGGTATGGCAGGGTATTTCTATTCGATTACGACGCGGTCGAGAAGCTCACCGACGTGAAGATTCGCACCAATGCCGACCGCGAGCCTGGCGAGGAAGGGGCGCCGCAATGGTTCTACGAGGATGGGGTAATTTTCTTACCGGAAGAACTTGAGCACGGGTTGCAGCTCAGGAGTTCTCATGCACGCCGCTGCTTCCGCGAAGTGAACTCGGATTTGTTGGGGATCGAATACTGGCGCGAGGTGCAATTGAAATTGCAGCGCGGCGAAGTCCCGCAACTGCAAATGTATCCGCAAGCCACGCTGCTTTGACTATCTGCGAATGTAAGCCGCCAGCTTGCTGTGGGTGCGAATGGCGTCTTCATCTGAGAGCACATCGTGCGCGTGCGACTGGCGGAACAGCGCTTCGAAATCCACCGCGGACAGTGGGCGGCTGAAGTGATAGCCCTGATATTCGTCGCATCCGGCCGTTTTCAAAAAATCGAGCTGCGCCGGCGTTTCCACCCCTTCTGCGACGACTTTGAGCCGCAGACTATGCGCTAGCGAGACGATGGCGCGCACGATAGAGGCATCTTCAGGGCGGCTCGCGATTTCATCGATGAACACACGATCGATTTTTAGCTTGTCAATGGGAAAGCGCCGCAAATAACTCATACTCGAATAGCCGGTGCCGAAATCATCCACCGACACAAGCACTCCCATGGCGCTCAATTGCTCAAGAATGGTAATCGATTGCTCAGGATCGGTCATGACGGCGCTCTCGGTGAGCTCCACCTCCAGGTAGCGGGCATCAAGCCCGACGTCGTCGAGCGCGCGGCGGATGCTGTCGACCAATCCGTTGTCGCGGAACTGCGAGGCTGAAAGATTGACCGATAGCCGCAGCGGCGGCACACCGTCGTCTTGCCAGGCGCGCGCCTGGCGGCAGGCCTCACGGACCACCCAACCACCGATCGCACCGATCAGGCCGCATTCTTCCGCTAGCGGAATGAAATCCACCGGTGAAACCAAGCCGCGGACAGGATGCATCCATCGGATCAACGCCTCTGCGCTGCGCACCTCGCCGGTTTGCGTATCCACCTTCGGCTGGTAGTAGAGTTCGAACTGTTTCAGCGCCAGGGCCGTGTGCAGGTCGCTTTCTAACTGCACCCGGTCTCCGGTTCCGGCATGCATGCCGGCCTCGTAGTGCCGAAAGTTGCCACGACCACGCTGCTTGGCCGAATACATCGCGGCGTCCGCGTGAGCCAGGAGTGCCTGGCTGGTCGTGCCGTCATCCGGATACATGGCGATTCCGACACTGGGCGAGGTGTGGATGTCGATGTCCGCGATGCGCACGGGAGCCTGCATAACGTCCATCACCCGAGATGCCAGACTGGCGGCGTCCTCGGCGTCCGATACCGATGTCCCGATCAGGACGAATTCGTCGCCTCCGAAGCGTGCCACCGTGTCGGCGGTGCGTACCACTGTCGAGAGGCGACGCGCGACTTCCTGCAGAAGTTCATCTCCCGCGCGATGCCCCAGGGAATCATTGATGAGCTTGAAGCGGTCGAGATCGCATACCAGCAGCGCGAAGGACCGCATGTCGCGGTCGGCGTGCGCGATCGCCTGCTGCAAGCGATCCTCCAGCAGAACCCGATTCGGCAAACCCGTCAGCACATCGTGCGTGGCCAGATGCCGCAGCTGCAAATTGGCGGCCTCCAAACCTCGCGTGCGTGTGGTGATTACTTCTTCCAGCCGCAGTACATGATCCCTTACCAGGCGATCGTTCTCCCATTTGCGGCTGAGCGCGGTGGCGCACTGCAATACCTCGATGGGTTCGGCGGGCTTGCGCAGAACCAACAGCTTGTCGGAGTGGCCGAGCCGCTGCACGACTTCGGTCCAGTCATAGTCGGTGTGCGCCGAACAGATGACGATCTGCACGTCAGGATCCGTGGCCCAAAGCCGCTCTATTGTCTTAAGGCCATCCCAACCAGGCGGCATGCGCATGTCGACGAAAGCCATGGAGTACGAGCGTCCCTCGCGAAGCGCCTGGCTTACCATGGCCACGCCTTCTTCACCTTGATGCGCGGAATCTATCTCGAAGTTTGGGCGTGTCGCGATGGTCGCGGCGTCGCCGAAAAGACTCGCCTCGAGCACATCGAGCGCGGCCTGCGCGGAATGTTCGGCCTGGGCGCCCAACACCTTGCGAAAATCCGAGTGAATGGCTGCGTTGTCATCGATGATGAGAATGCGCCGGTTGGCAAGGGGGGTGGCGTTGAACATGTCAGCTCACCTTGGGGCTGCAGGGCAGTTCGAGCGTGAATATTGCGCCCTGGCCTGGGCCGTCGCTCTGCACTCGCAAGGAGCCGCCGAGCTCCTGGGCGGCGAGCGCCCCGCTGTGCAGACCGAAGCCGTGCCCGGAGGCGCGAGTGGTGAAGCCGTGGGTGAACAGATGCGGCATGTTTTGCGCGGCAATGCCGACGCCATTGTCGATGACGTGTATCCGAACCGCCTCCGGCGCCGCCTCGATGCGCAGAGTGATGAGTTTGTCCGGCCGCCCTGATTCGTCACATGCATACTTGGCGTTGCGCACGAGATTCACCAAAATCTGCAGCACCTTGTGCTTGTCGACGGTAATGGGCGGTACTTCGGCGAATTCGCGCTGCAAGGTCACGCCGTGGCGCACGAACGCGCCGGCATTCAAGCGCAGGCTGTCTTCCACGAGATCCACTACGGCAATGGACTCCGTGACGCCGCATAACTTCGCATAGCTCTGCTGCATCGCTACCGTGTCCTTGATGTGCTCCAAGTTGTCACGCAGCGAAGCAAGCTCGTCCAGCGCCATCTTTTGATCGCCAATGAGTTGCTCACCCAGCGAGACCAAGTATTCGGGTATGCGTTTGCCGCGCTCATCATTGGCGATGAAATCTCCCAACGTGGCGCCCTTCTCCTGCAGCAAAGCAGCCAGACGGCTGACTCCGGGGGCTTTGGATTGCTTGACGCGATCAATAACGAGGCTTGCCGAGATGTTGATGCTGTTGAGGATGTTGCCGACATTGTGCAACACGTTGGTTGCGACTTCGGCCATACCCGCCTGGCGCGAGGCGGCCATGAGTTGCTTGTGCACGCGCTCCAACTCTTCAGCGGCTTCCTTGCGGGCGGTGACATCGCGCACAAATTCGACCGAGTACTCAGGAATGGCGTCACTCTCGCGAACCAGGGCCGTGGTCGTGCGCACCCAGATTATGCTGCCATCCTTGCGCAGGTAACGCTTCTCGAGATCCGCGAATTGAATCTCGCCGCTCCACAGCCGCCCGAGTTCTCGCGTCACGCGGATCGAATCCTCTGCGCAGGTGAACTCGCCGCTCGTCTTGCCGACTAAATCGCCCGCCTCGAAGCCCAGCATGGAGCAGAACGCTTGGTTGAAGCGCAAGAATCTGCCACTGCTGTCCCCATACACGATGCCGAGCGGCGCCTGATCGAAGGTATTGTGGAACAGCGTTTCGGCGCGGCGTAAATCATCGCGGGCCGTTACCAGATCGGTGAAGTCGGTGATGGTGCCGACCCATCCTGCAACACCCGTCGCGGCCACCACTTGCTCGGAGAAGTGTCGAACCGCATCGTCGGTAGTAAGAGTGCGGTAGGCGAACCGGCTTGGGATCCGCAACCGGCAGAATTCCGTCCACGCCTGTTCCATGCGCTCTCTATCGTCGGGATGAACGCGCTGCGCCCAGGTATCCGTGCTTTGATCGGGCTTGAGCCCGAAAATGCGCCGGTATTCTGGATTGCTGTAGCTCATGTTGCCGGCGGCGTCCGTGTGGTAAATGGCCACGGGGGCGCTGTCGAGCAGGGCCTTGGCAGAAGCGACGTCGTTGTGCGACGCGGGCGCAGCGGGCGCTGCGGCAAGCAGCACAAACTCCGACAACCGCGAGCGCAGTTCGATGCCGGCCACCGCCTGTTCGGCGAGCAGCAGCAGCGACCCGCGCTGCGCAGCCGACAGCGCTCGCGCAGTCGTGTCGTACACGCCTAAGACGCCAAGCGCCTCGCCGGCGGAGGTGCGCAGTGAGCAGCCGGCGAAGGAGCGCACGCCGAGGGCGCCGGTCACCAGTTCGGAATCTCGAAAGCGCTCGTCAGCCCCCGCATCCGGCACTTCGAACAGACCTTCGGCCTTCGCGGTGTAGTGCATGAAGGGATTTTCCCGCGGCGCGGCCCCAGACGGCAGCTCGACTGTCGACGTAAACCAGGCGTCGCGATAGCCGATAACGGCCACCGAAGCCAAGGACGTGGCGCACGCGGTGGCGGCAAGCCGTGCGATGCCGCTGAATACGGGATCTGGGGCCGGGCTCGGCGGAGCAGCGGTCGAGACGCGCCCAGTGGGCGTTCGACTCATGGGTTGCGAAATCATTGGCCAGGCATTCCCTTCACCGCTTGCGTCCTTGGGCGCCTGCGCGCCGAATGTCATATGTTATCGGCACATTTTGTATTAATTGAATGTCAACCCGGGTGGCGAATGCGTCACATCGCCCGGCCTAAGACGGCGAATTGCGTCGCAACTATGAGGATCTGCCATGTATGGGCCCTGGAACCCCGGTATCCGCTCGCGGATGCCCAGCGAATTGCAGCACTTATCGACGATATTTCGCCCCGAAAATGTCTTTAGCGACGTCGCGGCGGTACGGGAGCTGCAGGGACTCACCGGCTTTTCGTTCGCTGATCTGGTGGTATTTCGGCCGCAGAGGCTCGCTCTGCACGAGCTACTGATACGGGTGACCGCTGATTTCGCCGTGCCGGACGGTTCACGAATCGGCGACTTGGGAATCAACTTTCGCCAGATCGCAAGCCGCCTTTTCGAGCGTCATCTTACTCCGCGGATGGATGAGATAGTCGGGGCATTTACCCATGCGCGACGCAACCTGCGCATTGCAATCGAGACCACCTTGTCGGAACTGGCGCCGGAGCGCGATTGGGGTCCGGCACAAATCGCCGCGTGCGCACGCCGCGGCGAGATGAGTGAAGTCTCGCAGCAGAAACTGGCTTTTCGCACGCTGGCGCGGGTGATGTCGGCGCTGTTCGTTACCCACGGCAGCGCATGGGGCACGCGCGAGCTGATTGTATCGATGGCAGCGGACATGGCGTGCAATGACTACGGCAGTGATTGCATCGGCCGCAGCATCGAACCGATGTTGCAGCAAGCGGCTCGCAGCGAAGGTTTTCGGCTGCTGCCGCGCCAGGAGCGGCCGGTGGTCATAAACACCAAGGGGCCTTCCGCAGCGGGCAAGAGCACATTGAGGCCGTTGCAGAGGAAGCTGGCAGGCGACGTCGGCGTTGAGTGGAGTGATTTCGCCCTGATCAGCCCCGACATCTGGCGCAAACAGCTCCTCGACTACGACTCACTCGGCGAGGCATACAAATATGCAGGAGCCTTCACCGCGGAGGAACTGCAAATCGTTGATCAGAAACTCGACCGCTATATGGCAAGAAAACATCGGTCCGGCGAGATGACGCACCTGTTGATCGACCGGTTCCGATTTGATAGCTTCGCGGCGGATTCGCAGGAAGCCGGCAGCAATCTGCTGACCCGGTTCGGTCAGACGGTGCATCTATTCTTCATGATTACTCCGCCTGAGTCCTTGGTCGAGCGGGCCTGGCACCGCGGGCTCGAGTTCGGGCGCTACAAGGCGGTGGATGACACTCTGGCACACGCGGTGGAGGCGTATACCGGCATCCCCGACGTCTTCTTTACTTGGGTGCGCCGCAGCGACAAGCGCATTCAATTCGAGTTTCTGGACAATACGGTGCGCTTGGGCGAGCGGCCGCGCACCGTCGCTTTCGGCGACAACGGCACATTCAATATTCTCGATGTCACAGGAGTGCTGAATATCGAGCGCTACGGGCGCGTGAATGTCAGTGCCGCAGCGCCGGAGTTTCTGTACACGGAGCGCGCGCTGCTCGCGCCCGAACACAACACGCGATTTCTGCGGCGCTGCGTCGCTGGATTTTACGCCGTAAATTTCGCCGACCAGGCGACCGGTCGAATCTACTTACGCATGGAGTCGGGAGCGCCGGTGTGGGTGGACGCAGATCTCCTGCAGGCGGCGATCGCGGATCGCGATACCTTGAGCGGCGTGCAGGCAGTAGCGCCGCGGGCATTGAGCGGCGACGTTGTAAAAGCGGGGGGGCCGCAATATCTGAACGGCGGCGGCACGGGGAGCGAGACGACCCTCGGTCAGTGGGGAACTGTGCGCGGTTAGTCTAGAAAATCGCAGTAGCGATCGACATGCGCCGCAAGATCGAGAGTGTGCTGACGCGTCAGCCGCTCTGCCAGCTCGGTGTCACGACGCTCCAAGGCTTCAATGATTTTCAGGTGATCGATGATGGAGCGCGCTGCGCGGTCACTTTGCACGATGGTAGCGCGGCGAATGGCTCGCACGTGAATGAGAAGATTGCGCGTCGCGTCGACGATGGTCTGCGAGCCGCCCAAGGCGATGACGGCGGTGTGAAATGCGATGTTGGCGTCCGAGTACTCATCCAAATGTTCGGAGGGCGGCGAATTCTGGAACTCGTCGAACAAATGCCGTAGTTTGGCGATTTCCGTATCCGAGGCCTGCAAGGTTGCAAGCCGGGCGGCCATGGATTCGAGCGCGGCCCACATCTGAATCATTTCGATCATTGCGCGCTTCGACTTGCGAATGATGTAGATGCCGCGCCGCGGAATGGTGCGGATGAACCCCTCCTGCTCCAGCAGCGACAGGGCCTCGCGAATCGGCGTGCGGCTGACTCCAAGCGCCGTGGTGAGCTGCCGCTCATCGAGGCGTAATTCCTGATTCGGATCGTAGATGTCGGTGTCAGCAATCGCGTTCTTCAGGAGCGCATAGGCCTGGTCACGAAGACTCGTCGCATTCAAAGGCGCCAACGCCAGCGGGGCTGCGGAGGATGTGGATGTGCGCTGTACCAAGTCTGCGATCGTGTTCATTCGTCTCTCGATTACCTCAAACTGATTGACCTTGAAGCGCCCGGAGCGTGCGGGCGGGTGCATTGCCGGCTGTGCTGCCAGGTGTCCACTCGCGACCGCCGAGTCCGGAAAAGCGTCCATGACGAGCCGCTTCCTCCCACATTGAAGCCGGCAGAGTGATATGGAGCATCGCCGACAGACCGGCGAACACTGTCATGCCGATGACGGTAAATATCATAACTCCAATCGTTTGCACGATGACTTCGACTTCCAAGCAGGGGCAGAGGGTTTGCCCAGTAGAGATATATTATATTGAAATCGAATTCTCCCCGATGAAACAACCTGACCATCTGTGCGATTTCGCTCATCTGTCGCAAACATCGGAATTCATGCCGTTTTGGCTTGATCTTCGGTCCACAAAGCACTCGGCCGATTGCTTGACACGCGGAAACTTGTTCATATATGGTATACCAGTATAAGAATAGCAATGGCTGGCCGGGTTGATTTCGGAAATTGACCCGCGAAGATGGGAGTCTTGGCCTTGGGTATCTATAAAACGCAAGTACGCCCCGGCTGCGGCCTATCCATGACGCACTGTCAGCCAACCTTTCACACATAGGCCCTAAAACTGCGCCTCCGGTCCAGTTCGGGCGATCAAGGAGAATTGTGATGAGTGCGAAGCTGAATTCCTCTTCATCCCCGTCGGCGCTGGCAAACCCCTGGGTGCAACTCGTCATCGGGGTCATTTGCATGGCCTCTGTGGCGAACCTCCAATATGGGTGGACGCTGTTCGTCGATCCCATCGACGCGAGGCATCACTGGGGACGCGCCGCCATCCAGTTGGCGTTTACTCTCTTCGTGTTGATCGAAACGTGGCTGATTCCGGTCGAAGGCTATCTCGTCGATCGCTTTGGTCCGCGATGGGTGGTGATAGCAGGCTCGATATTGGTTGCGGCAGCCTGGGTTTTGAATTCCGTCGCGAGCACTTTGCCGGTTCTGTACTTTGCGGCCGCGCTGGGCGGGATCGGCACCGGCTGCGTCTACGGCACCTGCGTCGGCAATGCGCTCAAGTGGTTTCCAGGCCGGAGGGGACTTGCTGCCGGAATCACCGCCGCAGGATTCGGCGCGGGGGCCGCCATTACGATCGGACCGATCAAGACCATGATCACTGCCTCTGGGTATGAACACGCATTCTTGGTGTTCGGGCTTTTGCAAGGCGCGATCGTATTCGCCATGTCGTGGTTGCTGTTGACGCCTCCGTCCCAGCTGCTCGCGGCAAAGGTGAAAGCCAACCAGACGGCTCGCGGTTACACCCCAGTCGAGGTGTTGAAGAGTCCGGTGTTCTACGTGCTGTATGTGATGTTCGTGCTCATCGCCGCCGGCGGCCTGACTATGGCCGCGTCCATGGCACCGATCGCGAAGGACTTCAAGATCGACAAGTCGCCGGTCGAGCTGTTCGGTATGGCGGCGATGCCCGCTCTGGTGTTTGCCATTCAGCTCAATCGAATCTTCGACGGTGTGGGCCGGCCTTTCTTCGGCTGGTTGTCCGATCAGATCGGGCGCGAATACACGATGGCGCTCGCTTTCTTTGCAGGCGCGGCGGCGCTTTACACGCTTAGCCAGTCCGGATCGAATCCGACGACATTCGTGCTGGTCACCGCCATTTACTTTGGTGTGTACGGCGAGATCTTCAGTCTGTTTCCCGCCACGCAAGGCGATACCTTCGGCGCCAAGTACGCGGCGTCCAATGCGGGCATGCTGTACACGGCCAAGGGCGCCGGCGCATTGCTGGTTCCGTTTGCGGCCATACTCGCGAAATCCCACGGCTGGGGCACCGTATTCAGCGTTGCAATGACCTGCAACATCATTGCCGGACTGATGGCGCTGTTCGTGCTCAAGCCCATGCGGGTGCGGCATTTCGCCAAGAGCCGCGAGGCTTTGCCATCCGTGGCGGCCGAGCAACTGGTGGGTACGAGCACCACCTAGGCAGCACCTGCTAGGCGCCGGCGAACGGCCCGAAAGATTCACTTTATGTCGCGGGCCCGCCGAGCGGCGCGGGCCCGCGATCAGATTCACGAAATGGAGGCAGCATGGCAACCGTAAATCCCACGCCGATTCAGCCCAAGACCACGACGGCAGACGATACTCTGCAGCGCAAGAGCCGTGATGCCAGCGTGATCTCGGGCGGCCATCTGGTCGCCAAGGCGCTGAAGAACGAGGGCGTCGATACGATATTCACGCTGTGCGGCGGGCACATCATCGACATCTACGATGGCTGTGTCGATGAAGGCATTCGCATCATCGACGTTCGGCACGAGCAGGTCGCGGCACATGCAGCCGACGGCTACGCGCGCCAGACCGGCAAGTTGGGCTGCCTCGTTACCACCGCCGGACCCGGATGCACCAATGCGGTCACGGGCATCGCCACCGCATTCCGTTCGGAGAGCCCGATTTTGCACATCGGCGGACAGGGTGCGCTCACCCAGCACAGGATGGGCTCGCTGCAGGATCTGCCGCATGTCGAGCTGATGACGCCGATCACCAAGTTCGCTGCCACGGTATCGAGCACGGAGCGAGTCGCGGACATGATCTCGATGGCGGCGCGCGAGGCGTTCAACGGCGCCACCGGCCCGGTGTACCTGGAGATTCCCCGCGATGTGCTCGACCGCGAGGTGGACATCAACAAGGCCGTCATTCCGCAGCCCGGCAAGTACCGCGCCTCGACGAAGTCGATCGGCGACCCGCGCGACATCGAGAAATTGGCCGACATCCTCGTCAATGCGGAGCGGCCGGCGATTCTTTACGGCCAGCAGGTGTGGACGGCGCGCGGGCACAAGGAGGCCATCGCGCTGCTGCGCGGACTGGATATCCCCGGGTATTTCAATGGCGCGAGCCGCGGGCTGCTGCCGCCCGGCGACCCGCATCACTTCGACCGCACGCGGACCCAGGCTTTCGCCAGCGCCGATGTCTTGTTGATCGTCGGCACTCCCTTCGATTTTCGCATGGGCTACGGCAAACGCATCAGCAAGGACCTGACGCTGGTGCAAATCGACATGGACTACCGCACCGTCGGTAAAAATCGCGACATCAATCTTGGGCTGGTCGGCGATCCGGGCGCGATCCTGGGCGCCGTATTGCAGGCGGCATCGGGACGTATCAAGAACGACAAGCATCAGGCGCGCCGGCAGTGGCTGAAACAGCTCAGCGATGCAGAAACCGTCGCCGCCGACAAGCTGATGCCGCTGTTCAAGTCAAACAGCGTGCCGATTCATCCCTACCGGGTCGCTTGGGAGCTCAATGAATTTCTCGGCGATGACACCATCTACATCGGTGACGGCGGCGATGTGGTGACCATCTCGGCGCAGGCGGTGCGCCCGCGGGGGCCCGGACAATGGATGGATCCGGGGGCTCTCGGTTCGTTAGGCGTCGGCACGGGATTTGCCATTGCGGCAGGCCTTGCCAACCCGTCGAAGGAAGTCCTGTGCTACTACGGCGACGGTTCATTCGGCATGACGGCCTTCGACATGGAGACCGCCAACCGCTTCGGCGTGCCCTATCTCGCGGTCATCGGCAACAATTCCGCGATGAACCAGATCCGCTATGGGCAGCTCGCGAAATACGGTGAGCAGCGCGGCAACGTCGGTAATCTGCTGGGCGACGTCCCTTTCGGCAAGTTCGCCGAAATGCTCGGCGGCTATGGCGAAGAAGTGCGCGACCCCGCGCAGATCGCACCAGCGCTGCAGCGAGCCCGCGAGTCAATTCGCAAGCTGCGCCGCTCAGCGGTGGTCAACATTTGGGTCGACCCTCGCGAATATGCGCCGGGTACCAAGAATCAGACGATGTACAAGTGAATGGACGGGAGTGAAGCATGGGTAAGGCATTAGACGGGGTCCGCATTCTCGACTTCACACATGTGCAGTCCGGACCCACCTGCACGCAATTGCTGGCGTGGTTCGGAGCCGACGTGATCAAAGTCGAGAAGGCGGGCGCCGGCGACATCACGCGCGAACAGCTACGCGATATTCCGGACGTCGACAGCCTGTATTTTACCATGCTGAATCACAACAAACGGTCGGTGACTCTCGACACCAAGAGTGAGAATGGCAAGCGGGTTCTCGAGAGGCTCGTCAAACATTGCGACGTGCTGGTGGAGAACTTTGCGCCCGGCGCTCTCGATCGCATGGGATTTACCTGGGAGCGAATTCAAGAGCTCAATCCTCGCATGATCGTCGCATCGGTCAAGGGCTTCGGTCCAGGACCGTACGAGGAGTGCAAGGTATACGAGAACGTCGCGCAGTGCGCGGGAGGGGCCGCCTCGACCACGGGTTTCGACGACGGGCCGCCGCTGGTGACGGGAGCGCAGATCGGCGACAGCGGCACCGGCCTGCATCTGGCGCTCGGCATCGTGGCAGCTCTGTACCAGCGAAACACGACGGGGCGCGGACAGAAGGTCTTGGCTGCCATGCAGGACGGCGTGCTGAATCTGTGCCGCGTCAAGCTGCGGGATCAGCAGCGTCTCGATCGCACCCAAGTTATGAAGGAATATCCTCAGTTCCCGAACGGCAAATTCGGCAGCGCAGTGCCGCGAGCCGCCAACGCATCGGGAGGCGGTCAGCCGGGCACCATCGTCAAGTGCAAGGGCTGGGAGACGGATCCAAACGCCTATTTGTACTTCATCGCGCAGGCACCGGTTTGGAAAGTCATCTGCACGATGATCGGCAAGGCGGATTGGATTACGCACGCCGACTTTGCCACTCCGGAAGCGCGTCTGCCTCGGCTCAAGGAAGTATTCGCGGCGGTGGAGACCTGGACCGTCACGAAGACCAAGTTCGAGGCGATGGCGCTGCTCAATGAGCACGACATACCCTGCGGCCCCATTCTGTCGATGGAGGAATTGGCCAATGAACCCTCACTGCGCAAGACCGGCACCATCGTGGAAGTGGATCATCCGCAACGCGGCAAGTACTTGACGGTAGGCAACCCCATCAAGATGAGCGACAGTCCGACCGAAGTCACGCGCTCGCCCTTGCTGGGTGAGCATACCGATGAGGTATTGGCCGAGCTCGGGTACGCGGCTTCGGACGTAGCCGCACTGAGATCGGCAAAAGTGATTTGACGATGAGTGACGTGACGATGACTCACGACAGGAACGCGGTCCGCAAGATCTTGAACGATGCCAAGGAGGCCAAGCGCGCAGCGTTGACCGCTCCGCAGGCGCGCGACGCCGGGCTCATTGCGGAGGTGTAGGGCGCAGGGATTCAAGAAAAGCGAGAGCGGCTGCACACGCTGTTGGGGGGTGTGCAACCGCCGACGTGAGAGTTGATGACGACGATCAGAAAGATTCAAACAGAGGCGTTTTCATGAGGGAGCACACAATGTTTAAGCGTAAATTGGCAAGACCCATGCTGGTCGCGCTTGCGGCATGCGCCGCCAGCGTCGCCTTCAATGGCGTCGTCTTTGCGGACGATGCCGCGGACAACAGAGCTCTGAAAGAACAGATGCGCAGCATGATGCAGCAGATGCAGGAACTGCAGAAGAAAGTCGACGCGCTATCACAGAAGCAGGCGCAGCCCGCCGCCGCGGCCCTGCCGAAACCGGCCGAACCGGGTCCCGTCGTCGCGAAAGCGCCCGCCGAGCCGTTATTCGAGAAATTTGCCAAAGGGTTCTACGGCACTTTGGACGTCTCGATCGATGATATCACCAAGGGCATGAACGGTTTCGTCGCCTATCCCTATTCGCTGGTTGATCCGGCGAATCCGAATTCGGGCTATGTGAAGGGTCCGGCGAAGGGCGGCGGCGCAGGCCCGGTGGGGCGCGTGGGTTGGGAGGCGGATCTATCGACCAATAAGTCGGTGATCGGCTGGCGCGGTTCGCACGCGATCAACAAGTCCGGGGTGGACTTTATCTACCAGATCGAGGTGCAGCCGCAGATCACCAACTCGCCGGGCACCACGGGCGGATACACGTCGCAATCAAACGTCACCAAGGGCGGCATCGGCTACGGCGACAGCTTTGTGGGACTCTCCAGCAGCGCCTGGGGCAAGATCAAGGCGGGCACCACGTACACGCCCTACAAGAAATCCACGGATCGCATGAACCCCTTCTCCGGTATGCTCGGCGACTACGCGGTGGTCATGGGCAATACGGGCGGCGATAACCGGGTCGAGTTCGGCACGCGAATCGATCACTCGATTTGGTACGAGTCGCCCAAGTTCGGCGGCGTCTTCAGCTTCGATGCCTTGTTCTCGCCGGGCCAGAACCGCACGCCCGACAGCGTCGCGCAATCGTCGGGTTCGTCGGACTGCAACGGAGGGAACGTGCCGGGCAGCGGGAATCTACCGGTTGCCTGCGACGACGGCGGCTACGACAACGCGTACAGCATCGACCTCAAATTCGAGAGCGGGCCGGTCTACCTGACGGCCGCCTATGAGTTGCACAAGTCGGTGAACCGCAACAGCGACGGCGTCGGCTCCAACAACCCCTACTACAATTATTTGCTGGGACTCGGCGACGGCGCCTCCGCGCTTCTCAACTGGGCCGCCTACGACGCCTTTGCGGCGGAGTACCCGCAGGCGGCGCCATTCGGCACCCCGGAATATACCAACGATGTTGCGAACGAGTCGGCATTCAAGGTGGGCGCCCAATACACATTTCCCTTCGGACTGGCGGTCAGCGGCATCTACGAGTACCTGAAGCGGGAGCTGCCGGCTGCGTACCAATTCCAGAACGAGCGGCAGAGAAACGGCTTATGGTTCGCGCTATCCGAGGATTTCTCGGTGAAGGACAACGTGAGCGTCGGCTGGGCGCATGCCGGCCGGACGCCGGGCGATCCGGGCGGGCAGCACAATTACAATCCCACGACCAACAACAACTTCGCGAACATGTACACCATTGCCTGGAAGCATCACTTCGACAAGGCGTTGTACTGGTACGTGGATGCTGCGGATACCGTCAATTCCACCAACGCCCACTATGACCTTGGCGCAGGCGGCCGTGGTGTGACGACGGACTGCCATGATGGTACGACTCAACCGTTCACCGACTACAGCAGCGCCGGACCCACGACGTGGGGCGGTTGCCACGAGATCGGCTTCTCGACCGGCCTGAACTACAAGTTCTAATTCGCCGGTGCGGCCGGGGACCACTGGTGTTCCCGGCCGCTTCCCGCAGTATCATTGAATCGGGCGCGCTGGCGCAGCATGGACAAACGCAATTGAAGATAGCAATCATCGGCGTCGGTGCGATTGGCGGCTACGTCGGGATTCGTCTCGCGCTGGCCGGCGAGGACGTCACCTTCATCGCGCGCGGGGCGAATCTCGAAGCGCTGCGCAGCCGCGGCATCCGGTTGCTCGGCGCCGATGGCAGTGAGGAAGCCGTTCCGCGGGTCACCGCGACCGATGACTACGCCTCCGCCGGACCGCAGGACGTAGTCATCCTCGCGATGAAGGCGCACCAGGTCGAAGCCGTAAGCCTCGACGTGCCGAAGCTGTTCGGTCCCGACACCATCGTGGTGCCGATGCAAAATGGAATTCCCTATTGGTATTTTCATCGCCATCCGGGCGCGCTCGCGGGGACGCGCGTGCAGAGCGTTGATCCCAACGGATTGATCGGGACGCATATACCCTGCGAGCGGGTCATCGGCTGTGTGGTATATCCGGCCGCCGAATTAGTGGCGCCGGGAATTATAAAGCACGTCGAAGGCAATCGGTTCCCGGTCGGCGAACCCGATGGCACGACGAGTGCGCGGGTTGCTCGCTTGTCGGAGTGCTTCATCGAGAGCGGTTTGCAGGCGCCGGTGCTGAGCGACATCCGCGCCGAAATCTGGCTGAAGCTCTGGGGCAACTTGACGTTCAATCCGATCAGCGCGTTGTCCCGGGCCACGCTTGCCGACATCTGCCAGTACCCGCCGAGCCGCGCGGTCGCGGCGGCCATGATGTCCGAGGCACAGGTCATCGCCAACAAACTGGGCGTTACCTTCCGTGTATCCCTGGAGAAGCGCATCGCCGGAGCGGAGCGGGTCGGGCATCACAAGACTTCCATGCTGCAGGACGTCGAGTCCGCGCGCACGCTGGAGATCGACGCGCTACTGGGTTCGGTGGTGGAACTGGCTCGATTGACCGACACGCCGACTCCGCACATCGATACGGTGTACGCGCTCACCAAACTGCTGGCGAAGTCCCTGGACGAGGGCAAGGCATCGAGCGCCAAGCACCCCGCGGAAATGGACACCCTGCTCAAGTCGGTGCTTTGAATTGCAGTGGGCGCGGTTCCGGTCGAGTGGCGGTCGTATCGGATTCGGTGCATTCGACGGCGAGCGCTTAGCCGAGTATGAGGGGGATATGTTCGGCAGGCCGCTGCCGGCCAAGCGGAGCCTCGCGCCCGGCGAATACGTGTTGATCAGCCCGTGCCTCCCATCCAAGATCGTGGCGTTATGGAATAACTTCGGCGCGCTCAGCCTGAAGTTGGGCAAACCGGCCCCGGCACATCCCCTGTTTTTCATCAAGCCGGCCACATCGGTGATCGGTCCGGGCGACGAGATCCGCAGGCCCTCAGGGTATGCCGGCAAGATCGCCTATGAGGGTGAACTGGGTATTGTCATCGGAAAACGCTGCAAAGAAGTGCAATTTGACCACGCCGGCGATTACATCTTCGGCTATACCTGCGTCAACGACGTCACCGCGTCCGGCGTGCTCAACGAGAATGTCGACTTTGTGCAGTGGTGCCGATCGAAGGGCTACGACACCTTCGGCTGCTTGGGTCCGGTGATCGCCACCAGTTTGGATTGGCGCTCGCTGCGGGTAGTCACCCGGCTCGACGGTGTGGAACGGCAGAACTATCCCCTGTCGGACATGACCATGTCGCCGCAGGATTTGGTGAGCCAGTTGTCCCACGACATGACGCTGCTGCCGGGGGATGTGATTGCGTGCGGCACATCGTTGGGGGTAGGGTCCATGAAGGAGGGGTGCTCGGTCGAGGTATGCATCGACGGTATCGGTTCGCTGGTGAATGTGCTGAGCAGGAGTGCCGGTTGACCGCGCCGCTGGTTTTACTACGGCAGATGTTCGATGCCGCGATTGCGTCGGCGCAGCCGGCACTGTGCATTCCGCCGCACTTGCCTGCACCGCCGCGCGGCAGGCTCATCGTGGTCGGCGCCGGCAAGGCCTCGGCAGCCATGGCGCAGGTGGTGGAACGACATTGGCCGGGACCCCTATCCGGGCTGGTGGTAACGCGTTATGGCTACGCCGTGCCGTGCGAACGCATCGACATCGTCGAAGCGGCGCACCCGGTGCCGGATGCGGCCGGGATGCAGGCCGCTGAGCGCATGCTCGAACGCGTCGGCGCGCTGCGCGAGGAGGATCTGGTGCTGTGCCTATTCTCCGGCGGCGGCTCGGCGCTGCTGCCGTTGCCGGCTGCCGGCCTGACTCTGGAGCACAAGCAATCCGTGAATCGCGCGTTGCTGGCGAGCGGCGCCACCATCAGTGAAATGAATTGCGTGCGGCGCCATCTCTCCGCCATCAAGGGCGGCCGGCTGGCCGCCGCCTGCTACCCGGCACACGTGCTCACGCTGCTCATCTCGGACGTACCCGGCGACCGTCCCATCGACATCGCCTCCGGACCCACGGTGGCGGACCCGACCACGTGCGCCGACGCGCTTGCCATCATTCGCCGCTATGAAATCGAGCTGCCGCCAGCGGTGCATGATGTGTTGCAGAGCGGCCGGGGCGAGTCGGTGAAGCCCGGCGACATACGGCTGGCGCACTCCAAGATGCATATCGTTGCCACGCCGCAGATGGCGCTCGAGGCCGCGGCGCGCGAAGCAGAGAAAGCAGGGATAGCGCCGTACATTATCGGTGATGCCATCGAGGGCGAGGCGCGGGACGTAGGCAAGGTGTTTGCCGGAATGGCCCTGCAAGTTGCGCAGCGGGGTCAGCCGTTCGCTGCGCCCTGTGTGCTGCTCTCCGGCGGCGAGACCACGGTCACGGTGCGCGGCAGCGGTCGCGGCGGCCGCAATGTGGAGTACCTGCTGTCGTTGGCAATTGGACTCGACGGCCATGCAGGCATTCATGCGTTGGCCGGGGATACGGACGGGGTCGACGGGCAGGAAGAGATAGCGGGCGCCTGCATTGGACCCGACTCGCTCGCTCGCGCTTGGGCGCTCGGCATTCGCCCTAGGGACATACTCGCTGATAACGACGCGCACAGCTTTTTCACGGCGCTCGGCGACTCGGTGATTACCGGGCCGACCCTCACCAACGTCAATGATTTCCGTGCCATTCTCATCGAACGATCTTAACGACAGGGAGCCGGTGAGCTTGCCGTTGACGTGATATCCACGCACGGGCTCGTAGGCCGAGTACTGGTCAACCAATGACTGAGTTTTCGCGTTGTACTTTTGGAGGTCGGCCGGAGTGAACCAGCCCGGCGCGCTGAGCAACATGCCATCGCCGTCGTACTGGCTTCCCTGGTCATCGAAACCGTGGCTGATTTCATGGCCGATGACGCCTCCTATGCTGCCATAGTTGACCGCGTCGTCAGCCTTCGGATTAAAGAAGGGCGGTTGAAGAATAGCCGCCGGAAAAACGATTTCGTTCAATTCGGGATTGTAGTAAGCGTTGCTGGTCTGCGGCGTCATGCCCCATTCATCGCGGTCCACGGGGTTGCCCAATTTTTCGACGTTGCGCTCGAATTCAAAGCTCTGTCCTCGAATGACGTTCGCAATCAAGTCGCCATCGGTAATTTGCAATTTGCCGTAATCGCGCAAGTTCTTCGGATAGTCGATTTTCGCGGTAAACTTTGCAAACTTGGCCTGCGCCATACGTTTGGTTTCCGGCGACATCCAATCGAGCGACTCGATGTCCGATTTGTATGCGGCAAGCATATTTTGGACCAGTTGATCCATGCGCGCCTTGGATTCGGGTAAAAAGTATTTGGCGACATAAAGTTTGCCGAGACCTTCGCCGATGCAGTCCTCGATGAGAGCGAGTCCTCGCTTCCAGCGCGGGCGGTTCCGTGGAATACCCCGCAGCACCGTGCCGTAGAAAGCGAAATGCTCGGCGACAAAAGATTGATTGAGATAGGGCGCGAACGCGCTTAGCAAATGCCAGCGGAAGTACGCTTTCCATACAGCGAGTGGCACGTTCTGCAGGAGTTGGTTGAAACCAGTGATGTAACTCGGCTGGCTGACGACCAGATAGTCCGTTTTGCCGTACACGCAGACCGCGGCGAGATACCCCGGCGAATCGAAGCCCGGTGCAATCGTTACTAGCTGCGAGAATTCCACCTTGTTGTATGCTTTTACCGGGTCACGGTTCGCGATTGTGGTCCACTGCCGTCTTGCGATCTGAGTTTCGAGCGCAACTATTTGACCTGCATCTTTGCGTGCGTTCTCGTCACCCGCCAGCGTCATCATTTTTTCAACGTGCCGGCCATACCTGGTTCGCGCCTGCTTCATCTTGTCATCGTTCAGGAGATAGTAGTCCCGGTCGGGCATGCCGAGGCCATCTTGGCCTAGGTCATATACGTAGCGCGCGGGATCCTTGGCATCCTGATGGACGCTGGCGCTGTAGGGCGCGCTCACGCCGATCACGTTGAAGTGCGCGATGAGCGCGGCGATGTCTTTTTTGTCTTTCACTGCGTCAACTCTGGCGAATTCCTCGCCCAGCGGCTGCTGGCCTAGGTCTTCCAAGCGTGGCTCGTCCATGAAACTCGAATACAGATCAGCTATTTTCTTTTGATTCGGATCGTTGGGGTCGGCGGAAATCTGCAGCCGATCGACGATGTCGCGCAACTGCGTCTGCGAGTCATCGAACAGCTTGTCAAACGAGCCGTGGCGGTTCAACAGACGCGATTTCGCGATCGGCTCCAAGTGCAGATGGAGGTTGAACCGGGGGCACAGACGCTGATCATTCCAGCGCTATTGCTGCAACCACTGGTCGAGAACGCTATTGAGCATGGCCGCTGCAGTTTCGAAGGATTAGTTGCCGTCAGTGTCAAGGTGAGACAGGTTCAGGGGCGCCTTGTCGTTTGCATTGCCAACAGTACGCCGCGGCTGCCGGGGCCGCTCGCGAGATCTGCGTATGTGGATGGCCTCAGCAACGTCGACGGGCGATTGCGTGCGGCATACGGTGAACGCGCGAGCCTGACGATAGGCCCTGATTCGCTGCACGGCACCTGCGCGGAGTTGAATATGCCGGCGGATGCGGCACCCCATGACATGATAACGCC
>JAYTXS010000116.1:0-5792 GCA_043742845.1 Gammaproteobacteria bacterium | reverse complement strand
GGGCGCGACGTCGGACAGACGTACAAACCAATCGGCCAAAGGTGCGTCGGCCGCCGCCTGCAACGCGATGTGAGGGCGCCCAAGAATGGCGACCTCCTCGCTCAGCGGCTCCGAGTCATAGGTGAGGCCATAAGCATCCACCGGACGCTGATCGCTCAGCAGCTCTCCCCACCAGAAGCCCGCCTCGACGCCGGCTGAGGGCACATACCGAAGTTGGTCTTGCCACTGCGCCTGCTCGTGGGGCGACAGCCGGTGATTCGCCTGCAGATAGAAAGTCATGGGCGACAATCCCTGCGGCGGCCAGCTCTCCGCACGCCACTCGCCGGGCACCTCTTGCGCTAGCGGATCGGGGGAATGCGAGTGCTGTAGGTAGACAACGAGCTTCGGATCCTTGAGAACGCCGGTATCGCGTCCCTTGAGCCAGTAATCGAACCAGCGTACCGCCTGATCGCGCCACTCATAGACCGGTCCGTAATCGCTGCCATTCGGAAAATTATGATTCCACGGGCCTACCCACGCCTTGATCGGCGCCTTCACCCGCTCCAGCATGCGTGGGATGCTGTCGCGGTACCCATCCTGGAAGCCGCCGATGAGGAAGGTCGGAACGGTGAGCTGTTCGATGGGCCGCAGCGGAGCCCGCCAGAATGCCCCGTCGCGCTGGTGCTTCAAGTAGCTGATCGACCAGGGCGTGGCGTCCATGCGCGCATTCAGCACCGACTCATCGAGGCTGAAGTCCGGCGCACCGCTGCGCCCCTCGTCGAGGTCCATCGTGAGCTCGAACTCGTCGAAGTGAAACACCCCATCAATGTAGTGCACGTCTTCCATGTACAGCTCCTCGGTCGCGGCGACGGCGAGGATGGCTTTGAGCGCGGGCGGCTTTCGCAGGGCCATCTGGATCGAATTAAATCCGCCCCAGGAGATTCCGAGCATCCCGACGTTGCCACTGGACCAGGGCTGTTTCGCGATCCAGGCGATGACTTCGTCACCGTCTTCCTGTTCCTGCCGCGAGTATTCGCGGTCGGGCGGCGCGCCTTCGCTTGCCCCGAATCCGCGAATGTCCACGCGCACTCCGACATACCCGCGCTTTGCGAAATAGCTATGCATGCCGTAGTCGCGGCGCACCGTACCATCGTCCTTGCGATAAGGTAAGTACACCAGCAGCGCCGGGAAGCGTTGCTGCGCTTGCGGCCCGTCCGGTCTATACAAGGTTGCGGCTAAACGCACCCCGTCCTTCATCGGAATCCAGGTCTTTTCGATGCGTACATCGTACTGCGGCGCCGACGGCGGAACCGGTTCGCGCGCCATGGCGACCGTCCGCCCGAGCGCGAGCGTGGCCAGAGCCCACATGATGATTGCCTTCCCCATCGGCCGCTCCCCTGAAAGTTGCGGTGACCTTAATTTCCGCGCGCGGGACGCAAGACCTGGCGGCGCATTGGCGCGATGCCGCTGTTCCGTTTTGTCCCCCGTCGGTGTATCGTCAGCCGTCAGCCAGCTTGTTGAACACTTTATTTTTAAGCAAAGCTACCACAGCCGCTGACAGAAGGCCTGGCTTTGAACGAAAAAAACGGGCACGAGACCCGGTCTATATCAAAGGGAGCGTCGGGATGAGGTCAACGGGTGACAATATTTGGATCGATGGACGCCTGCCAAATGCGCGCTCGGTGGGCGGTGCGCGACTCGCTGCCGCCATCGCGTGCGTGCTGGGTGTTCCATCGATGGGGCGTGCCGCCGATGTGCCCGCTCAAAAATACTCCGCGCCCGCCGGTCTGGAGGAAATCGTGGTCACGGCCGGTCGGCGCGAGCAGACGGTGCAAGACATCCCGTACAACATTTCTGCCGTCACTGGAGCTCAGCTGGAGGCCGCGAGCATCAACGATCTGTCGGGAATCGCGCGGCTCGTGCCCGGCCTGCAAACAGCGGACCTCGGGCCGCGGGCAGCCAGCACTAATAGCACCTTCATCATCAGAGGTCTCAATACTTACTCAGAAGACAGCGCATTCATCGCGCCGAACTTGACCGTACCTCTGGTATCCACATACATCGACGACGTCCCGCTGTTCACCAACTTGCGTCTCACCGATATTCAGCGCATCGAGGTACTGCGCGGGCCCCAAGGAACGCTCTATGGCTCGGGTTCAGTTGGCGGCACCGTTCGCGTGATTCATAATCCGCCCACCACCGAGCGCACCGAATTCGAAATCTCGGCTCACGCTGAAGAGACCGCGCACGCGGCGAACGGCTCGTACGCCATCGATACGATATTCAACTTGCCTCTGGGCGATCGGGTAGCTTGGCGCGTGTCGGCGTCCTATGACAATCAGTCGGGATTCATCAATGCCAATCGGGCGGTGGTATTCGATGCCAACCGTCAACCGGTACTTGCCGATCCCAGCAATCCGATCACGAGCGCCTATGCCACCGAATCGCTAAAGGGGATCAATAACTCCGCCGATTGGCACGTACGCAATGTTTTACTTTGGAAAATGACCGATTCGGTGTCCGCTGAGTTTGTCTTTCATCATCAGCATGACACCTCCAACGGGTTGGCCGCACAGAGCCCCGGTGACCGAAACTATACGACGTCCGCTCAGATTCCCCTGCAGCCGATAGATCGCAACGTAGATATGGCCTCGCTATCGGTCACGGCCGATGCCGGTTTTGCTACGTTGACATCGTCGACCTCGTGGTACAAGAATTCCTACCATGACCTGTTCGACAACTCCCAGTTCGAGAGTTTGTTCAATAGCCTGCCTGGGTATTACGGCGGCTACCCGCGCACAAGCGTGTTCAACTACGATAGTTCGCAGGATCGCTCGGTTGTGGAAGAGATACGGCTAGCCTCCAAAAACCAGGGTTCCTGGGACTGGATTGCCGGATTGTTCTATCAGAACCAGAAACAATTCATAACGGACCCGGAGTTTATTCCGGGATTCGGCGCGTGGTCGGCCCTTCCGGGTTCAGGTCAAGCGGCTCAGACGTACTACGGCTTGCCGCCCGATCCCACGCAGTCCTTCGACAGCGTAGCGCGGGCTGAGGGTCGGCTGGCACCCAGCGCCCTCACGCCGAAGGATTTCTACTTCAACTTCACGCGAGCCGCAACCTACCGCGAATTTGCGACGTACGGCGAGCTGACCTACAAGCCCACCGCTGCCTGGCAAGTAACGGCAGGGGGACGGGTATTCTGGGACACGTTTTCGCAGAGCATCGAGAACGATCTGCCGATCTGCGGCGCCTATTGCTCCCAAACCGGACTTGACCCATTCGGGGTATCCTATGCGAGTTCGAAACAATCGTTCCACAATCAAATCTTCAAATTCAACAGTTCCTATAAGTTCGCGCCTGACACGACCGGGTACCTGACAGTTGCTCAGGGTTATCGGCACGGCGGTGCGAACGCCCAATGCGCGACGCCGACGGGAAGCCCGATATGCTATAGCTTTGCGGAGGTGGCACCGCTAATCCCATACAAGTCAGACACGGCGATCAACTATGAAATGGGCATTAAAGGATTCGGCTTTGGACGCCGGATTCAGTACGCGGCGGGTTTTTACGTCATTGACTGGAAGAACATCCAGCTGGAGCTGTTCTCCGTGGTTACGGGTACGACGCTCATTCTCAATGGCGATACCGCCCGAAGCCAAGGGTTTGAAACCGAAGTCACGGCGCAAGTCACCGACGCCGCGTCCTTGACCTTCTCGTATTCGTATAACGATTCGAAACTCACTGCTCAGTTCGTGGAAGGCTCCTTCGCCGGGCGTAATGGAGACCGCTTGCCCTACGTGTCCAAGAATACGGCCTCGATGGCGTTCGATTATCTTCAGCCGGTGAAAGGTATCAAGGGTATTCAGTATCACGCCGACGCGGCGTATCACAGCAACGTCACCACTCGGCTCAATGATTGCGATGCCTTCAACAACGAACCGCGCTGCCCGACTGCGATCCCCGCGAGCGGACGTCAGGCCGGCTATGCCGTGTTGGGCGGCTTTACGACAATCAACGCATCGGTCACGCTCAAGGCCAGCGAGCAATGGGAGTACCGCGCCTACGGGACCAACTTGACCAATCAGCTTGGCATTACTGCGGCCAGCCTGACGGCGCCGATCAATCGGGGCAATTTGCAGTTCGTCATGCGGCCGCGTACCTTCGGGCTCGAAGCGCGGTACCGCTTCAAGTGAGCCGGGACGACCGCCAAGGTGTCGGCTCGCGAGGACAACCAGACCGTACAGCGCCTGCTGGGCACCGGCGACCTAAGAAAAGCTGCGCTCGCATGCAAGGAACTCACCGAACGGTATTCTGACTTCGCCCCGGGGTGGGCGAGCGCGTGCCATGTCGCGTTAGCGTTGGCGCACCCCGCTGAAGCAGTTGATTACGTCGACCGTGCGCTGCGCCTCGCGCCGGGCAACGCGCATTTTATGATTCTGAAGGCGGTGGCGCTTCGCTCATCCGGCGCCTTGGCCGAGGCAGCATTGGTCGCCGCGGCAGCGGAAGCCTGCTGCGGATCGGACGCCGCCGCGTACCAGGCATTGGGAAATTTCTATACCGCGGCGGATGAACATCACCAAGCACTGGGATGGTTCACGCGCGCGGTCGCGCTTGCCCCGCAGTCGCCGATGGGCCGTTTCAATCGGGCGACGCTGTTGCGCATCGTCGGGGAGCTCGAAGAAGCCGAAGCCGAATACGATCGAGTCATTGCGCTCAAGCCTCATGAATACGAGGCCTATTACAATCGTGCCGACCTTCGGCGCCAATCCCCCGAAAGAAATCACGTCGCCGAACTCCAGGCGCTCATCGAAAAAGGCATCCAACATCCACGCGGTGAGGTTCTGATGCGCTACGCTCTCGCGAAGGAACTTGAGGATTTAGGCGCGCATTCGGCTTCATTTAAACAACTTACTCTCGGTGCGAGACGCCGGCGAGAGCACATATCCTACGACGTGCAGCAGGACGTCGCGACCGTCGAATGGATCAAGGCGGCCTTTTCGCCGCAGCGCTTGCGCGCCCCGGCGGCTGGCTGTCCCAACGACGAGCCGATTTTCATCATTGGCATGCCGCGCACCGGAACCACTTTGCTCGAGCGCAGTCTGGGGCAGCATCCTGACGTGTTCTCTGCCGGCGAACTGCCCCACTTCGCCAACGCACTCACTGCCGCGGTTTCAGCCCGCACGAGCTTCCCGCGCTTGCCGCGGCGCGAACTGGTTGCGGCGTCGGCAGAAGTTGATTTCCGCTCCCTGGGGCAGGACTACCTTGTCCGCACACGCCCCGCTACCGGACAGCGCGCGCACTTCATCGACAAGCTCCCGCTCAACTACCTGTACTGCGGCCCCATCCACTTGAGCCTCCCATCGGCCCGAATCATTCACCTGACCCGGCATCCGATGGCGACTTGTTACGCCGTCTACAGGACGCTGTTCAAGGACGCGTACCCCTTTTCGTACGACTTTCGCGAGATAGCCCGCTATTACGCTGCGTATCGTCGGCTGATGAGCTATTGGGACGCGACTCTACCGGGCATCATCCTGCATGTGAGCTACGAGGACTTGGTAGAGAAGTTCGACAGCGAGATTCGTCGGGTACTCGCCTACTGCGGACTCCCGTGGCATCCGGCTTGCCTGGAGTTCCATCGGAATCCGCATCCCACCGCGACGGCCAGCGCCGCCCAAGTCCGCCGGCCGCTGTACGACTCATCGCTGAGGTTGTGGGAGAAGTACCAAGCTGAGCTGCAACCGCTGCATTCCATGCTCGTCGAGGAGGGAATACCCGATACAGAATTAGCGCAACGATGCCGCGCGCAA
>JAYTXS010000115.1:0-3056 GCA_043742845.1 Gammaproteobacteria bacterium | reverse complement strand
ATCTTTAAGACATCTATGAGCCAGCCATGAGACCTGCAATCAGAGCGCTTTGGGTTTCGTTTGCATTGCTTTCGGTGGTGCCCGCCGCATTGGCGGAGGACAAGGATGCGATCGATTACCGACAGCACATCATGAACACGCTGAACGAGCAGGCCGCCGCGCTAGGTGAGATCCTCTCGACCGCGGTACCCGACGACAACGCGATCGCGCATCTCGATGTGCTGGCACTGACGGCGTCCACGGCGCTGAAGGCATTCACGCCCAAGATTCAGGGGGGCGAAGCGAAAGCCGAGGTGTGGTCCAACTGGACCGATTTTTCCAAGCGCATGAACGACTTCGCCAAGATGACGGCGGACATGGCAAAGACGGCACACGAGCAGGGCAAGGAAGCGGGTCTTGCCATGGTGGTGGACGCGCTCAGTTGCAAGAGCTGTCATAAGATCTACCGCAAAGAGAAGAAGTAGGGCGGTCCTTTCGTTGTGGGAGAGATGAGGTTCCTTGCACAGGTCCTGACTTGCGTCCTGCTGCTGGCAGGTGGCCACGCGTATGCACAAGATACAGCAAGCACATCGGCGCCCGGCACCCCGCTGCAACGTGGCCGCTACCTCGCCGCGGCCGGCAATTGCTTCAGCTGCCACACCCGGCCCGGGGGGCAACCTTTCGCGGGCGGCGTGGCATTCACGACGCCGTTCGGCACGGTCTACTCGACCAACATTACTCAGGATCGCGAGTCCGGCATCGGACAATGGACTCTAGGGGATTTCCGGCGCGCGCTGCATGAAGGCGTTGCGCGCGACGGCTCGAGCCTTATACCGGCGTTTCCGTACACCTCGTTCACCAAAGTAAGCGATGCCGACGTTGCTGACCTGTACACCTTCGTGCGCAGCATCCCCGCGCAGCGCTATTCAGCGCCCGCCAACAGCCTGATGTTGCGGATGCGCTGGGGCGTAAGCCTGTGGAAGATGATGTTTTTTACGCCGGGTCGCTACGTGTCGGTCGAGACGAAGTCGGATGAGTGGAACCGTGGGGCCTACCTGGTGCAGGGTCTCGGTCACTGCAGCGCGTGCCACACGCCGCGAGGCATCAACCAGGCGGAGCGCGAAGATTCACCCTACACGGGAGGCGTTTTTCAGGACCAGGTTGCCAGGGGTAAGGTGGGCAACTGGTATGCCGTCAATCTGACGTCTGCCAAGCACGGACTGGGCTCGTGGACCGTGCCGGATCTCGAGAAGTATTTTCGCACCGGCTTCAGCGCCCGCGCCGGAACTTTCGGACCGATGAACGACGTTGTCGTCAACAGTCTGAAGCTGCTCACGGCCGCCGATCTGCACGCCATGGCTGTCTACGTGAAGGGTTTGCCGGGAACGCCATTCTCCGGCGAAAAGGTTTCTGCAGAGATCGTGCAGGCCGGCGCCGCCACCTACAAGGCGCGCTGTGAGAAATGTCACGGCGGCTCCGGCCGCGGCGGCTTTTTCAGCGGACCACCGCTGGCTGGTAGCGCCGTGGTTCAGGGCGAAGATCCAGCCTCTCTCATCAATATCATCCTTTACGGTCCTGCGACCGCCAAGGGGGTGTCATACGGCTCTTGGGAGTCAATGTCGGCCTATGCGGATGTGCTGAGTGACGCGGACATCGCCGCCGTCAGCAACTATGTGCGCGCAAGCTGGGGCAATGAAGCTCGGGCGGTGAGCATCGGCGACGTGCGCGGCGCCCGCTGACGTTCCCTGCGCACGGCAGTTCGTTGGTTCCCTTTAGGACTTGGGAGGCACCATGTAAACCTTGTGGCAGCCCTCACAGTCGAGCGCCGCGTTGATCTTGGGGCCGACAGTCGCCCAATTCGCAGCGGTGGCTCCCTTAGCGAGCTCATTGCTGGCAGTGATCATGGCATCCAGACGCTTCGCAAAATCCGCCCAGTTGGACCACACCTCAGGCTTGGAGTTGCCGCCGGCGACCTTATTCTCAAACGCCAGCTTGGCTTGAGTGGCCGTGACGGCGATTGTCTTCATATGGACGGCAAAGGCGTCAGGGGGAGCCTTCTTGGCCACGATCATGTCGATCGCGGCGAGTTGCTCGCCGAGGGTTTTCATCACGTGTTTGCGGTAGTCGATCGCGTCTGCGTCGTCTGCAAGGGCCACAGTAGTCAGATAAGCCAGCGCGGTCAGCGCGAGACCTTTCGCAATTCGTCTCACCGGGAGCTCCTCGATATTTTCATTTAAGGCCGCGCTCGTGCTACGGATGCCTCATCAGCTCTTCGCGGCCCACGAGTCGCAGCGGCCGCCGGCATCCACTGGGCCGCCCATGATCTGGCAGTTGCCGCAAGCAGCCTTCGCGGCATCGCCGCCGAAAAATCCGCAGCCCGAACAAGTCTCGCTCGAATTGCTAGAGGGGTTCGCATAGTGAAGAGACGTGCGCAGTGACTCGGAGCTGGGATCGACGCAAGACTCAGCGGCGGCCGCTGTGCTCAGCGCTGCGGGCGCCATCGCGAGCGAGACAGTGACATGTAGTATTCTGCGCAGCAAAACCCTGCGAGATAGCTCATCCATTCGATAACTCCATGCACGCATGTCGAACAATAATGTTAGCAATAAGGCCTTAGGCTCGCAAGCGCATGACAGCGCATCACCAGAGCCGCGGCCCTCACTCCTCAACAGGAGGAGAATTTTGCTATCGACGCATATCTCGTGGCGCGCACCGAGCCACCCCGTGCTCTCGTCAGGCACGCACATGCAGGCCACGCAAGGTTCCGCAATAAATGTTACGCATCCTGCCGCCGGCAGTATTGCTGAGCGCAGATCCTCACAACGCCAAACCACACGAAAATTCGCGACACGTAGGCTCCAATTTTGTAGCAAGCTTGCGCGGCGCGGCGTGCGGCGCACGTCCGGGTCATTGACTCAGGGGTTTTGTTGTTTGAAGATCCGGCTAGTTGCGAGCCAGGCCGCTTCGACGTTGGGGATGCTTGTCGAAGGCACGCACCATCCAAGAACGCCACGGTACAAAATGGGATTTACTGGTTCTTGAAGAAGTCGGATATACGGCTCGCAAGGGAACACCTT
>JAYTXS010000114.1:0-3746 GCA_043742845.1 Gammaproteobacteria bacterium | reverse complement strand
GCCAGCGGAACGTAGCGATCCTCGTTTGAATGCGCTCGCGGGCTGCTATCCAACGGGCGGGGATTGATGTCGACGGCGAATACCAGCGCACCTTCCTCGAAAAGGGCAGCCGCGATGGCGGCTCCAATCCCATAGGCCGCACCGGTGACAATCGCGACTTGATCGACGAAGCGTTGCTGCATGGGCGATCCCTTCAACGGGCGAACACGAGGTCAGAGAAATAGAGCATCGCTCCCAGTATGGCAACCACGAAGCCGCTCGACCACAAAACGACGCTCTTGTACCAGACATCCCCGAGTCCCTCACGCAATACAGGGCCACTGTCCCATAGGGTAGGGCGTTCGGTCATCGGCGGCGACACGCTGCCCCGATGTAGGGCGCTCCCAACGATGCATGCGGCCATCGATACCAGCCAAGAAAACGCGGCTTGGTTGGCAAAAGGATAGAACCACGGCGGCATGGGTAGGAACGCGCCCAACATTTTGAGCGCGATCCCGGCTGCGAATCCGGCGACGATGGCGGCGATTCCGCCCGTCGAATTGACCCGTTTGGAGAGGATTCCCAGGAGAAAGATGGCGGCGAAAGGCGGTGCGAAGAACGCGTTCAAGGTTTGGATGTATTGAAAGATTCCTCCGCCTGAGCGGCTCAACCAGATCGCGATGAGGATGCCGAGCACCACTGCCGCGACGGATGCGATCACGCCGAAATTGACGATCTGCCGGTCGGTGGCGTTGCGGCGAAACAGCGGAACGTAAATGTCTATCGTCAGCACGGTCGCGGTGGAATTCACCACGGAGGTGATGGTCGCCTGCACCGCGCTGAACAGCACGGCGAGCAGCAGGCCGCGCATGCCGATCGGCAGCAGCTCGGTGACCAAGACGATGTATCCCTTATCGGCCTGGTGTTGCGCCGCGAGCCAATCGCCCTGCAGCAATTCGGGGTGGAGCGCGAACAATATGAGGCCGGGCAGCACAGTGATCAACGGCAACAACAGTTTTACGTAGCCCGCGAACACCACGGCCATGCGGGCGTCCCAGACACTCCGCGAGCCCAATATGCGCTGAATGATGAATTGGTTGAGCACGTTGTACCAGATGCTCACCGACATCACGAGGAAGAAAAGCCCGGTCCACGGCGTCAAAGGATGGCTTGGACCCTGGAATACGGAGAGGCGATTGTAGCTGTCGGAAGAGGTCAGGTGCACCATCACGTGGTGCAGCGATTCCTGCCACGCCCCTGAAGTGGCGCGATTGCGCTCCATGACAGTGTGAAAGCCCTGGATAATATTGCCGTGGCCGTTGACTGCCAACAGGCCGAGCACGGTCACGGCAGAGGCGCCGGTCAATTTCACGACTGCGGTAAAGACGCCCGTCCACGCGACCGACGACAAGCCGCCGTAGATTGCCCAGCCGCCGGCGAATAAACCGGTGAGGACGATGCACAGCGGCATCGGCCAGCCAAAGAATCCATTCAGCGCCAGGCCGCCGGTATAGAGCACCGCCGCCAGGAAGACCAGAATGTTCGCGAGCACCGTCATGAAGGCGAAGATCTGACGCACCACGGGACCGTAGCGGAGCGCCAGGAATTCCGGAATGGTGACCACTTTGGAGGACAGTAAAAATGGGATGAAGATGAAAATCATGAACAGAAACGTAAAGACGTTGAGCCATTCGTACAGAGCCGGGCAGATGCCGAGCAAATAGCTCGCTCCGACCATGCCGATGAACTGCTCCGTGCTGATGTTCGCGGCGATGTAGCTGGCACCCACCACATACCAGCGCAATTTGCGGCCGGCGAGAAAATACTCCGCAGAGGAGGCACGTTCGCCGCGGCCGGAGAAGAACCCGACCAGTGAAAGCGCCACTACGAAAAGAAAAAACTCGAGGTAATCGAGCCGATTGAGCGATAGGGCAGCCGTTGATCCCAAAGCGTCCGCCTAGCGAGTCAACATGTCGCGAATGGCGCGGTCCGCGGCGGCCAAAACTATCTCCATGGACCCTGCCGCATAAACCGCTACGCGCGTGGGATAGGGACCCACCGCATAGTCGGCGCGCGGCGGCAGATAACTCGCATAGCCGTTCACGATGTTGAGCACGGCGATACTGTGGTGAGGGAAGCGCTGCCGAAGTTCGAGCTGAAAGCCCGAATGCATCTCCGCGGGCGTTCCAACGATGAAGGAGTCGCCCAGCTGCCATATGAAAAAGGAAAAATCACCTTCGGGGCCATCGCCCACCGACTCACGCTGCAGCAGGCGGCGGTTCAGCCGCTCAACCATGTAAGCTTCCGTGGCTGCGGCGATCGAGGCTTTGAGCTCGTCCCGGCTCGGCAATTCGGCAATTTCGAGCCGCACGGTCGAACGGTGCGACCTCAATCGCGTCGCGGGCGCAGTCTCCTGTTCCCGCCATACGGCAAGCGGGGTGCCGGACTCTTCCACGCCGGCGAATTTCAGTGAGACCTTCGGCCGGAACATCGAATTCAGCACCGACAATGCCGAAAAGCCGATTTCTCGCCCATTCTGATCGGCGATGTCGGCATTACTCTCGAAGCTGCGGCGCGGGGTTTGATTGCCTGACGCACCGTGCATAAAGACGCAGGGAGCGTTCGCCGTTGCTGCTTCAACGGTTTCGCGCATCGCACCCACATAATCCGGCGACACCAGCGTGTTGCCGCCGCCCAAAGAGATAGGGTGACAGGCGTAGTTCACGAAGGTGCAAAGCACATCGCCGCTGTCACCGACGGCCCTGCCGATAAGAAGCGTATGGTCGGCCTGCGCATCAGGGTTGAGCCCGCAGAGTATCCGGCCATCGTCGGGGGATTTCAGATCGCGGTTATAGGCAAGATCGCAATGTCCGGCGCGCCACGTCAAGGTGGCGGCTCTCAAGCTATCGCGTGCTTCCTGGATTATTCGGACCGAAGTCATCTTGATGTGCTCGCGATAGGGCGGTATGAGATGACCACCCGGACGGTCGATGAATTCCATTGCCGTGCGTGGAGCGCTGTGCGTGTGCGAGGGGTGCATCATGAGCTGGTGCTCGTCGAGACCGGCACCGGCGAGGATGGCGCTGCGCAGCTCGAATTCATCCTGCTTCGAACTCCACCAACTTAAATCCAAGGTCAGCAGCACCAGCGCGTTCTGCCCATCTTGCTCGGTAAACATGGCGCAGGTCGCGAGCAGAGGCTTGTGCACGCCGGTCGCGATATCGTGGGTCGAGCTTCCCCAGCAACGCGCATAGATTCCAGGCGGCGGGGTGATATCGGCTCGCACGACCCCGATCATGCCGGCGAATTCCGAATCCCGAATGATCAATTGCGGTTGGGCTGCCATGGAGATCCTCGGTGTCTGCAGAAGCAGCGACGTGTGCAACCACGCCGCTGCCTCCGGCCTGAAGTCTAACCCACCTTAGAAGCTCTTCTGAATCTCGATCCCGAACGTGCGAGGTGCGCTGGTCGTGATGAAGCGCTGCGACCCCGGTGCATAGGCACCCGCATAGTTTCCCGGGCCGCCGGAGAAGATCTCGACCGCCGTCTGCGGATGAACGTTGGTCAGATTGGTGATATAGGTCGTGTACTGCCAGCCGTCATGACCGGCCGCAAAGCGCAAGTTACCCTCGCCGTACCCGGGAAGCTGGTAGTTCGGATCTACCGGTGTATTGGTGTTGCTCAAATTGCGCTGCCCGACATAGGCGTAATCCAAACGCGCCGTGGCATCCCACTCCGGCTTCGGCTGCATCTTGTACGATAGGCCC
>JAYTXS010000113.1:0-3522 GCA_043742845.1 Gammaproteobacteria bacterium | reverse complement strand
GGCGATGCGCGATCTCGCCGAGCGGCTGCTGCCCGTTTATGAGGAGCCGGATCGTGACCGCTACCTCGCAAATTTATCCGCGCTGCAAATGGCCGCCGGCGAATTCTCTGCCGCGGATGTCTCGCGGCAGTCGCTGCGCGAGCGCCGCCGCCGCTTGGATGCGGGCCGGCCGGTGGGACGAGGTGCGATATTCGACATCTATGCCTACGCAAAGGCGCTGCAAGCGGATAATCGTGTTGCATTCGCCGATGGCTTCAGCCGATCGTTTCGCGAAGTAGTTGCCCGGTTTAACGATCACGATGCATACGCCGTCGCCAAATGGCTGGAAACGCCGCTGCCGGTGCTTGGCGAGGCATTGCAGAAGGCGCTCGATCAACAGCGAACCAGGGACATCATCACACAAGGCGAGGCAGTGGATTTGCTGTGGCAGTACCTCGCTTTCGATGCTTACAGAAGCTTCGCGCCGCTGCTGGGCACGCTCATCGCGCAGGACGATAGTCGGCGCTATACGGCGCAGGAAGAGGTGTTGATCAAGACTCCCGAGGCGAGTCTAGCTGCCTTGGTGATCCGCCCGAGAGGCGCCGCCAAGCCGCTGCCGACCTTGCTCGAGTTTACGATTTACGATTCGCCGAATTATGCGAAGGAGTGTGCAGCCCACGGCTACGTCGGAGTGGTTGGTTTCGTCCGTGGAGTGCATGGCAGTTCGCAGCAGACCGTGCCTTATCAGCACGACGGCGAAGATGCGCGCGCGATAATCGAGTGGATCGCCAAGCAACCTTGGAGCGACGGCCGCGTCGGCATGTACGGCGACGGCTACAGCGGCTTTACCGCCTGGGCTGCGGCCAAGCGTATGCCGCCGGCGCTCAAGGCCATCGCGGCCTCTGCGCCAACGGCACCCGGCGTCGATTTCCCTATGGCCGGCGGCATTTTTCAAAACCCCGCCTATCGGTGGTCTTCCTATGTCACCAACACCAAGCCCGCGGATGACGCGGCCTACAATGACGACAGTGTCTGGCGCTCGCTTGATCAGAAGTGGTATAGAAGCGGACGGCGCTACCGCGATATGGGCCGCCTCGGCGGCAAGCCCAATCCCATCTTCATCCGCTGGCTGAATCACCCCAGCTATGACCGGTATTGGCAGAACATGATCCCTTACCGGGAGCAATTCGCGCACATCGGCATTCCGGTTTTGACCATCACCGGCTACTACGCCGGCAGCGAACCGGGCGCCTTGCATTATTTTACCCAGCATCTGCGCTACAATCCGCGAGCTGACCACACGCTCCTAATCGGCCCGTACGATGACGGCGTGATGCGAAAGGGACCGTCGGCCATGCTGCAGGGCTATGAGGTGGATGCCGCGGCTCTCATCGACGTCAGAGAACTGCGTTATCAGTGGTTCGACCACATCCTCAAAGGCGGCGCGACGCCGCCGCTGCTGAAGGATCGCGTGAATTACGAAGTCATGGGAGCGAACGAGTGGCGGCACGCGGCGTCGCTCGAGGGCATGGCCAAGGGCAGCTTAAGGTTCTACCTTGACGGCAACGGGGCGAGTGAGCGGCATCGTCTTACACAACACAAGCCGCCGCGCGCAACCACCCTGCGTCAAACCGTGAGCCTTACCGATCGCAAGGACTTCGCCTGGATGGCGCCGGCGGATTTCACCAGTAGAAATCTCGCAACCCACAACGCCATGATTTTCGTCAGCGAGCCATTGCCGAGAACTACGGAATTCAATGGGCTGTTCTCGGGCCTGCTGGACTTTACGCTCAACAAAATGGACATGGATCTCAACGTCACTTTGTATGAACTTCTGCCGAGCGGCGACTATATCTACCTGTTCAACCCGACGTACGAATTCCGCGCGAGCTACGCGAAGGACCGCAGCAACCGCCATTTGCTGCGGGCCGGAGAGCGTCAGGAACTGACGTTTAAGAGCGAGCGGATGACGAGCCGACAGTTCCAGGCAGGCAGCCGTCTGGTCATGATTATCGGCATCAGCAAGCGACCCGATCGCGAGATCAACTACGGAACCGGGAACGACGTCAGCGAGGAGAGCATTGCCGAGGGGAGAGTTCCCATCAAGCTGCAGTGGCACAACGACAGCTACATCGAAATCCCAATACGCAGGTGAAGCGCATGATTCACCTGGGACTCATGTTCGCCTACCGCGCGGCTGCGTCGTCAACAGCCAGATGCCCACAAGCACCAGCACGGTGCCGGTCGCCACCCAGACGGTGAAAGGTTCGCCCAGCAGCAGCACTGCCAGCAGGATGGTGGACACCGGTCCGATGGAGCCGATTTGTGCGGTCATTGATGCGCCCAGTCTTTCAATGGCCATCATCACCATGAGAACGGGTGCGAAAGTGCACGCGGTAGCGTTCAGCGCCGAAAGCCACAGCACTTCGGAAGCGACCGCCATGGAGCTTATCGGCCGCAGTATGAGGAATTGAGCGATGCAGATGAGGCATGCGACGCTGGTTGCGAGGCCCGTCAGCCGTAGTGCACCCAGGCGTTTTACTTCCTCGCCGCTGTAGGCCAGGTAGATTGCATAGCTGACGGCGCTGCCGAACACGAGAGTCGCGCCCAGTGGTACGTTCGAGCCCTGCAGCGACAGTTCCCTGCCGAACACGCTCAGTACGCCGGCATAGCTTACCGCCAGTGCGGCTACCTGACGGCGCGTCACTCGACGCCGAAACAGGAGAATCCCCAGGCACAGCACCAGGGTTGGATTCAGATACAGAATTAGGCGTTCCAAACTCGCACTGATGTAGCGCAGCCCGGCGAAATCAAGAAAACTCGCCAGGTAGTAGCCGCAGAAACCGAGGCCGAGCACTGCTCTGGCGTCACGCCAGGTCAGCGGCGGTTTGCCGCGACCCGCCCACCACGCCAGAATCAGGAACATGGGCAGCGCTAACAGCATGCGGTACATGATCAACGTGACCGCATCGACTCCGTACCGATACGCGAGTTTAACGATAATGGCCTTGCCGGAGAAGGCGATCGAACCGAACGCCGCGAGCAGAAAGCCGTTGCGTCTGCGTGCGGCCGCAGCGTGTATGTTGTTAGCGTGAGTGTTCATGACACGTGTATTCTAGGGTCATGCGCAACGAGTCTCTTGATTAAATCGACGACAAGCGACGCCGGTTCGTCGTAGGCTTGTCGGATGAGTTCAGATCCAATTCCCGTATTGGAGTTGCTGGTGACATTCGCCGCCGTCTTCACGGCAGGCGCCGTCGGCTTCACTCTGCCGAGCATCGGCACGCATCCGACGCTGCCCTTGTTGGTGGGGGGCGTTGCGGCGGCTGCCTGCATTCGTTGGGGCCTACGCATGTGGCCGGCGGTACTCGCCGGCGGCTTGAGCATAGAGATATGGCTGCACCAAGCTCAAATCACGTCCCTGTTCGTAGGTATCGGTGCGATGGCGGCGGCGGTGTTTACGGCATGGTTTCTCAAGGTGCGCGGCTTCGACCCTGAATTCAGCCGCGCGCGCGATGTTGCCTTGTTCATTGTTGCCGCGGC
>JAYTXS010000112.1:0-6379 GCA_043742845.1 Gammaproteobacteria bacterium | reverse complement strand
AGGCGCGCGGCGGAGAGCGATAGCTCGGCACTGAACAAGTCTCGCTCGGCGTCGATGACATTGAAATACGACGCATATCCGACGCGGTAGCGAGCCAGCGCAATCGTGTTCGCGCGACGCTGCGCGTCAACTTGAGCTTCTTGAGCGGCTTGCACGTCGGCATCCTGCTGGCGCGCGATCAGCGCATCCGACACTTCTTGAAATGCCGTCTGCACGCTTTTTTGATATTGCAGCAATGCCTGGCGCTTCTGCGCGTCTGCGAAGTCCAGCTGGTATAAGTTGCGTTGTGAATTGAGCAGAGGCTGCATCAGTTCCGCGCCCACCGACCAGGCACGCGCCGGACCCGTGAACAGCGAGGACAGCGCACTGCTGACCTTACCGCCGGCGCCCGTCAGAGTGATACTGGGAAACAAATTCGCCTTAGCCACACCCACCTGGGCATTGGCGGCCACCAGATTCTGTTCGGCTTCGCGCAGATCCGGGCGGCGCTCGAGCAAGCCCGACGGCAAACCGGCGGCCGGGGCCGGGGGCGGGCCAACCGTCGGCGGCCGATCGCCACCGGCACTCTGTGGGCCGGTCCCCGCTGCCCGGCCATCGCCACGAAGTATCCGGTCCGGATTGTGTCCCAGCAGCACGCTCAATTGATTCTCGGTTTGCCCGATCTGGCGCATAAGGTCCGGCAGGTTCGCCTTGGCAATGGCCAATTGCGCCTGCGCGGTCGCGACGTCAAGCTGCGATACCGTGCCGCGATCGTGCTGCGCTTGAGTCAGGTCGACGAACTTCTGGCGCGTGTCCAAGGTGCGGCGGGTAGTCGCCAGCTGCTCATCGAGCGTCTGCAAAGTAAAGTAGGCAGTGGCTACGCTGGACACCAACCCTGACATGACGTCTTGTTTGGCGTAGGCGGACTGCAACAGCTGGGCGCGCGCCGCCTCGGTTGCGCGGCGGTACTTGCCCCAAAAATTGATCTCGTAGGAAAGCGCGCCTTCCACTGCAAACGCATCGTTCAGCGGCGGTGTCCCCGCTGGCAACTCATAGGCGGATGTTCGCTGCCGCGTCGCATTGGCGGTGACGCCGATCTGCGGCAGCTGTTGTAGCCTGGCAGAACCTAGAGCTGCGCGAGCCTGATCGACGCGTGCGGCGGCGATGCGCACGTCGAGATTGTTCGCCAGACTTTCCCGGAGCAGCGACTGCAGTGCTGGGTCACCGTACACCTGCCACCAACCCGCATCGGCCATGGAATCGGCGCTGACATCCTGCTCGAAGCGATAGGCTGCCGGTGTATTGGTATCCGGGCGCCGGTAGTCGGGTCCGAGAGCGCAGGCGGCAATGCAAGCACAGGCCGCGACGCATGCACAGGCCGCGAGCCACGTCGGCGGCTTCGTCGCGCGTCGCGTGGCCATGGGGATTTTGCACCTCATGGAGGCGCTACCGGTTCGGATTTGCGCGCACGGCTGAGGCGTTCGGCGAGGCTTTGCATCAGCACGTAGAACACGGGAATCAGAAAGATGCCGACGACGGTGGCTGCGCTCATCCCAAATACCACAGCGGTGCCCAGAACGCGGCGCGCAGAAGCGCCCGCGCCGGTGGCGATGGCCAGCGGCAGGGAACCGAAGATGAAGGCGAAGGACGTCATTAGTATCGGCCGCAATCGGAGGCGCGCTCCGGCGATCGCCGCCTCCACCAAGGGCTTGCCACGCTCGTACTCGAGCTTGGCGAATTCGACGATGAGGATGGCGTTCTTGGCCGCAAGGCCAATGAGCATGACCAGGCCGATCTGAGCGTAGATGTCATTCTGCATGCCGCGTAACGCGAGGCCGCCGTAGGCGCCCAGCACCGCGAAGGGAATGCACAGCAACACGGCAAACGGCACTGCCCAACTTTCGTACAGAGCGGCCAGCACCAGGAATACGAACACCAGGGCCATGCCGAAGATGGGCCCGCTCTGGCCGCTCGATATTTTTTCCTGGTACGTGGTGCCGCTCCAATCATAGCCATAGCCGCTCGGCAGGTCCCTCGCCAATTCCTCCATGGCCTGGGTCGCTTGGCCGGAACTGTAGCCGGGCGCTGCGGAGCCGTTGATGGTTGCACCGCGGAACACATTGAAGCGTTCGATGTATTCCGCGCCCAATTTGGGCTTGATGGTGACCAGAGTCGAGAGCGGCACCATGTCGCCCTGGGCGGTACGAACGTACAGGCCATTGACGGAATCCGGCACGGCTCGCGCTGCGGCTTCGGCCTGCGCAGTCACCTTGTACGTTCGACCGAATAAATTGAAGTCGTTGACGTAGTTGCCGCCGAGAAAGGTTTGTAGGGTGCCGAAGATGCTGGAGAGCGACACCCCCAGCGTCTTGGCACGCTCGCGATCCAGCACGAATTCTATTTGCGGGGTGCGAGTATTGAACTGCGTGAACACACGCGAGAGTTCCGGCCGCTTGTTTGCCGCACTGAGAAAATCGTCGAGCACCCCGGCAAATTGTTGAATGTCGCCGCCACCACGGTCCTCGAGAATGAACTCGAAGCCACCCGCCGTGCCGATGCCGGGAATGGGCGGTGGATTGAAGAAGAACACATTTGCTTCCTTGACGGCGGCGCCCATTTTATTGAGCCGCGTGGCTAGCGCCGCGGCGCCATTTTGGGAGCCCCCGCGTTTGGCCCAGGGCTTCAATTCCGCAAAAATGGTGGCGGCATAGGGCGAGTTGGTGCCCGTGAGAATATTCAACCCGCTAATGGCAAAAGTATCCTCCACTTCGGGCTGGGCACGCAGCTGCTTGATGAAGGCGTCCGCCACGGCCTGAGTGCGCTGCATCGAGGCACCGAGCGGCAGAGTGACGAGGCCGATCAGGTAGCCCTGATCTTCGTCCGGCATGAAGCCGTTCGGCCGATCGTAGACCAGCCAACACGCGGCCGCGGCCAAAATCACAAACACCGCCATCGATTGCAGGCTGCGGCGGATGCGATTGCGCACCGATTCGGTGTAGCGCACGGTGAATCGCGTGAAGAGTCGATTGAACGCGGTGAAAGCGCGGCCCAGCAGTCCACCGAAATGCGACTGGTCGCTGGGCTTGAGCAGCAAGGCGCATAGCGCCGGGGTCAGGGTCAGCGCGACGATCAGGGAGATGGTTACCGATACTGCCAAGGTCAAAGCGAATTGCCGGTAGAACTGGCCGGTCAGGCCGCCGAGAAAGGACACAGGCACGAACACCGACACCAACACCAGCGCGATGGCGGTGACGGGCCCTGCCACTTCCTTCATGGCCGCTTTGGTTGCTTCGCGCGCGCCTAACTTGCGGCTGTCCATGATTTCGGTGACGGCCTCGACGACGACGATAGCGTCATCCACCACCAGGCCGATGGCGAGCACCAAGGCAAACAGGGTCAAGGTATTCAGCGAGAAACCGAGAGCGACAAAGGCACTGAAGGCGCCGATCAGCGAGACCGGCACCGCGACCATGGGAATCAGGGTCGCACGCCAGCTCTCCAGAAAAATGAACACCACCAGTAGCACCAACAGCCCAGCGCCGATCAGAGTGATCACGACTTCGTGCACTGATTCCGATACGAACAGAGTGGTGTCGAAGGGAATCGAATAGTGGATGCCTTGCGGAAAGGTCGGCGCCAGTGCGTCCATGGCCTGACGCACGCCGCGGGCGACGTCCAAGGCATTGGCATCCGGCAATTGATAGATGCCGATGACCGCGGAAGGTACCCCGTTCACCTTGGTGGAACGTGAATAGTCGGTGGCTGCCAGCTCGATGCGGGCAATGTCCTTCAAGTGCACGACGGCGCCGTCGGGGCCGGTGCGCACCACGATCGCGGCGTACTCTTCGGGACTCGACAGCCGGCCCTTCACCGAGGCGACGTACTGCATTTGCTGCCCGGGCGGAGCGGGCTCAGCGCCGATGGTGCCGGCAGGTGCGACGACATTCTGTTCGTTGATGATGCTCGACACATCGTCCGTGGTTACGCCCAAGCGCGCCATTTTTGCCGGGTCGAGCCAGATGCGCATGCCGTAATCACGCGCGCCGAATACCACCACCTGGCCTACGCCGCGCACCCGCGCCAAGGCGTCGTACACATGCAGCGTGGCGTAATTCGACAGGAACAAATAATCGTAGCGTGGATTGTCGGAACCGATGGCCACGGTGAGCAGTATCTGCGGTTGGCGCTTGGCCACGGTGATACCCTGCTGCAGCACTTGCGCCGGCAACTGGCGCTGGGCGATGGCTACTTGGTTCTGTACGTCCACCGCGGCAATGTCCTGTGCCGTGCCGACATCGAAGGACACCGTCAGGCTGTAGCTGCCGTCGTTGGCGCTCTTCGAGTCCATGTAAATCATGTGCGGCACGCCATTGACCTGCTGCTCGATGGGTGCGGCAATGGACTGCTCGATGGTGCCGGCATCGGCGCCGGGGAAGCTGGTCGATACCACGATGGTCGGTGGAGTAATCAGCGGGAAACGCGCTATCGGCAGCCCCGCGAGCGACACGCCGCCGGCAATCGTGATGATGATGGCCAGAACGGTAGAGAAGATCGGATGATCGATGAAGTAATTGATCATGCGCTGCGCTCGGTCATGTTCCGGCCGGCGCGGCAGCAACCATGGGTGTGGCTTTGACGGCTACGGCGGGCTTTAAGTGCTGCACACCATCGACGATGACCACATCGCCGGCCTGCAGGCCCTGCTGCACCTGCCAGTCGGAGCCCACCCGTGGTCCCATGCGCACGTCGCGTTGCTGCGCGTGTCCCGACGTATCGACGATCCAGACGTAGTTCTTGCCCTGCAGATCTTGCACCGCACGCTGCGGCACGACGATGGCATTCGGATCTTGCTGGGCCGCGACCTGTATTCGGGCGAATTGGCCGGCATGCAGCAGCTGCTGCGGGTTATCGACTTCCAAGCGCAGCGCCAGGGTGCCGGTACGGTTATCGACAGCGGGATCGATGAAGTTGAGCCGCGGTGCCAGAGGATATTCGGAACCGTCCGCCAGGAAAATGCGAAACGGCGGCGGCGACTTCGCGTTCTGGCTCGGAGCACGGCCAAGCTGGCGCTGCATGCTGAGCAGGCGCTGTTCGCTGACGCTGAAATTCACGTACATGCGGTCATTTTGATAGATAGTCGTCAGCAGCGTGTTATTGGCCGTGACCATGCCGCCCTGGCGCAGCAGTGCGCGGCCCATGACTCCATCAATCGGGCTGGTGATGACGGCATAGCCGAGGTTCAATTCCGCGTTTCTGACCGTCGCCTTGCCGGCATCGATGGACGCGAGATTCGCCTGGTTCTTTGCCACCGACGCGTCCAGTTCCTGCTGGCTCACGGCATCGATTTCCGACAGTGATTTGGCGCGTTCCAAGTCGCGCTGCGACTGCGCGAGGGCTGCCTCGTTTTGCGCGAGCGCAGCCTTGGCCTGTGCCAGCGCGGCAATGTACGGCTGGCGATCGATGACGAACAACAGATCCCCCGCCTTGACGCGTTCGCCTTCGATGGGCACTCGCTTCTCCAGCATGCCCCCCACCCGCGGCCGAATCTCCACCGCGTTGATGGCTTCGGTCTGCCCCACGTAGTCTTCGGGAAAAGACACAGGATGCGGTGTGATGGTAACGGTCGCCACTTCCACAGCTGACGCGGGCGCAGGTGCGCGCTTGGCGCAGGCGCAGATCAACAAAGCGATGCACGCGCCGACGGCGGCCCGTGTAACGAGGCGCTGTGCAGTAAGATGGCAAGACATGCTTTTATCCCTTGTGGCCGGCCGAGCGCTCCCCGCGCTCAAATCAATTCTAGTGCCGCCAGTCGATGAACACCAGCCGCACGCATCGTGTCAGGCGCCGAAAAACTACCGCAAAATCCATATCGACATGCGACAGATACAGGGCAAAATGTTGATTCAGCAGGGCGAAAATCACTGCCGCAGCGTCCGTGATCGGCAAGCGACGCTTGAGGCGTCCTGCGGCGCGTAACTTTCTCAGCAGTTCGCGGATCTGCACTTGGGCCTTCGATTCAGCCTCGTGAATCAGATCGGTCAAAAGGCCTTCATTGCCGATGCCGGGATAAACGGTCAGCCGCAACAATTCGCGGCTGGCCCAGTTACGGCCACCTAAATTGCGGTAGGCCGACAACAGCGCCACGGCGTGCGAAAGTGGGATAGCGTCTGAGACACTACCGTTAAACCGCTTCTTTTCGCATATGAGCGCATCTGTCGTATAGTACGCGGTGTAAGTTTGAGGTGAAGTACGCGTTCGATCGCTGGATGTCGGAACATTGTCCGGGAATCCTTTTTGCGCGTTACGCCGACGATATCATTCGCCATTTCGAGAGCGAGACAAAAACGCAGATCTTGCAAGACGCACTTGCGCGACGCTTTGATCCGTGTCCCTTGGCCCT
>JAYTXS010000111.1:0-31964 GCA_043742845.1 Gammaproteobacteria bacterium | reverse complement strand
CTGGCAACATTGTGCAAGTCCGCCTCGAGCGGAAAGCCTTAAGTGCCGCAGTTAGCCCCACCTGTTGCTCAGGTCGGGAGCAACGGTCCAAAACGGCATCTGCGGGTAGCGCCATCCCCGTTCGCATGAAAGCCACGTTACGAAAACAAATGCGTACCCAGCGCCGAGCGCTGAGCACCGCCGAGCACCGGCGCCGTTCTCTCCTGGCCGCCAAGGCAGTCCTCGGACTGCCGATGTTCCGCGCCGGCAAACGTATCGCGCTGTACCTGCCCTTCGACCGGGAAACCGACACGTCCGCGTTACTTGCCGCGGCGCGGCGCCGCGGTGTGCGCATATTCGTGCCGGTGATCGTCGATCGGCGCCATGCTCGGATTCGCTTCTATCCGCTCGACCGCAGGACTCGGTCCGGCGTATTCGGCATTGCCGTTCCGTCACGGTTGACCCGTCCAGTGTCGCCGCGATGGTTAGATCTAATCGTCATACCCTTGGTCGGCGTCGACACCCAGGGGCGGCGCTTGGGGATGGGCGGCGGATTCTACGATCGGGCTCTGGAGTTCCGCCGCCGCCGCGGGCATTGGCCGGGACCGCGCTTGGTGGGGCTCGCGTTTGATTGTCAGCGAACCGAATCGAGGTTCGCAGATAATTGGGACGTGAGCTTGGACTCGCTGGCGACGGAATCGGGATTGCTGCACTACTTGAAAGGTACTCCATGAACCATTGGCTCCTGAAATCAGAACCGGATAGCTTCAGCATCGATGCATTGAGCAAGGTTCCCAAACAAACCACCGCCTGGGACGGCGTGCGCAACTTCCAGGCGCGCAACATGCTGCGAGACTCTATAAAAAAAGGCGATCTAGCGTTTTTTTATCACTCCAGCTGCGACGTCCCCGCAATAGTCGGCATCGTCAAAATCGTGAAAGATGGTTATCCGGATGAGACTGCCGTCGATGCGAAACACCATCACTATGATCCCGACTCCAAGGCGGATGCGCCGCGTTGGTATGTCGTGGATGTGAAGCTGGTACGCAAGTTCGAACGCATCATCACCCTCGATGAGTTGCGGCAGCACGCCGCGAAGTCACTCAAGGATTTCGTTTTACTGCGTCGTGGCAATCGCCTATCGGTGATGCAGGTGACGAAGAAGGATTGGGAGTTCGTGCTCACACTAGAGTGAGCCTGTTCACATCGCTAGCACATTGTCGCGCAAGTAGGGCGACGTATTGCTTGTAAATTAATTATTCGTGTATATACTCGGACCCCGGACTAACCCGATAACGGAGTTTCTATCATGGCAGCGAAAGCAAAGAAGGCGAAGAAGAAAGTAGCAAAGAAAAAGGCCGCTAAGAAAAAGTAAGCCTTCGAAAGTAATCAACTGTGCCCGCGTAAGCGGGCACAGTTGTTTTTGAAGGTGGGAAATTTGTTGAACGTCGATGTCCATGAATAAGAAACGCCGCGCCGCTGAAGCCGCTCTTGCATACATCCAAGACGGCATGGTGTTAGGCGTCGGCACCGGCTCCACGGTAGCTGAGCTCATCGAAGCGCTAAAAGACCGAAAAATACAGCTTTCCGGCGCAGTATCGAGTTCACGCCAGACCTCGGACTCCTTGGCGAAAGCCCGCATTCCGGAACTCGATCTGAACTCCGATGGGCCTCTAGATCTTTATATCGACGGTGCCGATGAAGCCACGGCCGACGGCACCCTGATCAAGGGCGGCGGTGCGGCGCTCACACGCGAGAAAGTCATCGCCGCCGCCTCGACTCGGTTCGTCTGCATCATCGACGACAGCAAGCTGGTCGACGTGCTGGGCAAATTTCCTCTCCCGGTGGAGGTGATACCGATGGCTCGCTCGTACGTTGCGCGAGAACTCGTCAAGATGGGGGGACAGCCCGTTTGGCGCGACGGCGTGGTCACCGACAACGGCAATGTCATCCTGGACGTCCATAACTTGCGCTTGAGCGACCCGGCAGCCTTCGAAGCCGCCGCGAATCAAATAGCCGGTGTGGTGACCGTCGGCTTGTTTGCCCGACGCCGCGCCGATGTCCTCATCGTGGCGGGCGACGACGGTGTACGGACGCTGCCCTAGATTTCCAGTCGGGTCCCGATTTCAACTACGCGGCTGGGCGGCAGCCCGTAGTAGTCCGCGATCACCTGCGCGCTGCGCGCCATCTGCATGAATGCTCTGCGCCGAAGCGGCGGCAGATCGGAACGCTGACCCGGAATCAATTCCTCACGGCTCAGAAAGTAAGTCGTACTCTCGGGATCGTAGGGCACGCCGTGAGTCTCGGCTTCCCGCAGGATCTCCGTGATGTTCGGCTTCTCCATGAAGCCCACTTGAGCCACCACCCGCACGATGCCCTCGCATACCGGCGTCACCGTCAAGCGCTTGGACATAGAGATCCGCGGCAGTTCTCGGGTCACCACCGTCAGCAGCACCACCCGCTCATGCATCACCCGGTTGAACTTGATGTTACTGAGCAAGGCGCGCGGGATGCCCGATGCCTTCGCATCCAGGAAAATGGCGGTACCTGTCACGCGCACCGGGGGATCGCTCTTGAGTTCTAGTACGAAGTCGCGCACCGGTTTCTGCTCGCGCAGCAGGCGCGCCATGACGGAGGCACGCCCACGCTGCCAGGTCTGCATGAGCCAGTAGATGACGAGGCCTGACACTAGCGTCAGCCAGCCGCCATCCTCGAGCTTGGTCAGGTTCGCCAGCAGAAAGGCGATGTCGATGATGAACAGAAGGGAGAGGCCGGTGCGCAGCGCGCTGCTATCGCGGCCGGTCCGCGATTTGATCAGACTCAAGGTCAATGGAGTCACGATTGTCATTGCGCCCGATACCGCCACGCCATAGGCGCCGGCCAATGCCGCCGAACTGCCGAAGCTCATGACCAGCGCCAGCGCCGCAACCATGAGTATCCAATTCATGGTTGGGACGTAGATTTGCCCGGCATGCACGGCCGACGAATGCTCCACCCGCAGCCGCGGCAGCAGCCCCAAGCTCACCGCCTGGGTGGTCACAGAAAAGACGCCCGAGATCACCGCCTGCGATGCGATGACGGTGGCAGCTGTCGAGAGGATGACGAGCGGCCACAGCGACCATGCGGGCGCCATCAAGAAGAAGGGATTGCTGATGGCCGCGGGATTCTCGATCAACATTGCGCCCTGCCCGAAATAATTCATGACCAGCGCCGGCATGACGACGCAAATCCAGCCGAGACGGATCGGTGTCTTGCCGAAGTGACCCATGTCGGCGTACAAGGCCTCGCCTCCCGTCACTGTCAGAAACACGCCCGCCAGCACGGCGAGTGATCCGATTTGATGCTGAGCCAACACAGACAGCGCGCGCGACGGGTCGAGCGCCCAAATGACCTTAGGTTCGCGCACGATCCAGCCGACGCCCATGACCGCCAATATCAAGAACCAACCGAGCATCACGGGACCGAAAACCTTGCCGACGGAGCCGGTACCATGTCGTTGAATCAGGAACAGGCCCACTAACAACACGGCCGTGATGGGCAGAATAGGAATTTGTGCATTCGGCGCCGCTACGTGCAAGCCTTCGACGGCGCTCAACACGGAAATCGCAGGCGTAAGGGCGCCATCTGCAAAGAACAAGGCAGCGCCCAAGATGCCGATGGTCCCGTAAAGCTTGCGGCGTGGGCTTTCGCGCGCAGTGTTGATCACCAACGCGGTGAGGGCCAATACGCCGCCCTCGCCCTTGTTGTCGGCGTTCAGTACCACGCTCACATACTTGAGCAGGATGACGAGCACCAGGGACCAGAAAATCAGCGACAGCACGCCGAGCACATGCTCAGGAGTGACCGCAATACCGGGCCCCGTGAAACAGGCCGACATGGCGTAAAGCGGACTGGTGCCGATGTCTCCGAACACAACGCCTAGCGCCGCCAGCGCCAGTGGCGCGAGCCGTCCACTCGACTTGTGTTCGCCCGACATTATTACCCGCGCAGATTAAGAATAAGGGCCCATTGCTGGGCCCTGTTTGGCTGGGGGACTAGGATTCGAACCTAGGTAAACGGTGTCAGAGACCGTTGTCCTACCGCTAGACGATCCCCCAAAACCGATCGACCGGCGGAAGTCGGTTCCCGCGATCAGCGCTTGGAGAACTGCGTTCCGCGTCGTGCTTTGCGACGACCGACCTTCTTACGTTCCACTTCGCGTGCATCGCGCGTGACGAATCCCGCCTTGCGCAATGGTGGCCGAAGCATCTCGTCGTAAGCCATGAGCGCGCGCGTTATGCCGTGCCGAATCGCACCGGCTTGACCCGTGATTCCGCCGCCCACGACATGCGCCTCCACATCGAATTTCCCTTCGAGCTGCACCGCGCCGAACGGCTGCTCTACGATCATGCGGCCGGTTTCCCGCCCGAAGAACTCAGCCAGCGTCCGGCCGTTGATCGATACCTTGCCGGTGCCTTGACGCAAGTAGACCCTTGCGCTCGAAGTCTTGCGGCGGCCCGTGCCGTAAAAGGAATTGGCGGCTGTAGTTGATGCCATACGTCTGTCCTTCAGAATTCTTAGAATTGCAGAGCTTTGGGCTGCTGCGCTTGATGGGGATGCTCGCTGCCGCCGAACACATGCAGTTTTCTATACATGCGGCGGCCCAGCGGGCCCTTCGGCAGCATTCCTTTCACGGCGAACTCAAGTGCTCGCTCGGGGTGCTCTTGCAGTAATTTGCCGAGCGAAATGCTCTTCAGATTACCCACGTAGCCGGTGTGCTGATGATAGAACTTGTCGGTGAGCTTGGCCCCCGTGACACGCACGGCGCCCGCATTGACGACCACGATGTGATCGCCAAGGTCTTGATGCGGCGCATAATTGGGCTTGTGCTTACCCTTCAAGCGATGCGCAATCTCTGAGGCCAGACGGCCCAGAGTTTTGCCTGCCGCATCGACCAAGAACCAGTCGCCGCGGGTTTCTGCAGGCTTCGAAAATACGGTATACATGAAAATACTCAGCTGTTTCAGGTCGTTAACGAAAGGCGCGAAAGTGTACAGAACGGCGCGCTCAGATACCAGCCCTGCGCTCTGACCTAGAGGCTCTATAATAGAGTGTCAACATGAATACTCGCAGTTTTAGCCTCATCGATCGCTTTATTGGGGAAATAGATAAGGCAATCAAGGTCTTAAGCACTCCTGCGCGTGCGTCTCGCCCGATTTCCGCGGTGCACCAAGAGACGCCGCTGAGCGCGTCCGCGCGCGCGCAATCCGCTCGTCTGATGAGGGTGAATCATTCAGGCGAGATCGCAGCCCAGGCTCTGTACCAAGGACAAGCCCTGACTGCGCGCCACGCCCGAATTGCGGATGCGATGCGCCAGGCCGCCGCAGAAGAAACCGACCATCTCGCGTGGTGCGAGCAGCGCTTGAGGGAACTTGACGGGGGCACCAGCGTCTTGAATCCCCTGTGGTATGCCGGTTCCTTCGCGATCGGCGCGCTTGCAGGCGTTCTGGGCGACCGCATCAGCTTGGGGTTTGTGGTGGAGACGGAGCGCCAGGTGGAAACGCATTTGCGCGGCCATGTGCAGCGATTGGACGGAGCCGACCTACGTAGCCGCGCCGTCCTAGAACAGATGACGAATGATGAGATTCAGCATGGCGCCCAGGCCGCGGCACTGGGGGCCGTAGAGCTGCCGCCCCCCGTGGCAGGGGCTATGCGCTTGACGGCTCGAATCATGACTGACAGCTCCTATTGGCTGTAAGCTTGCGATTCCGGGGCTTATGTAATAAAACGTGCGCCAGCATAAGCGTTTAACAGACGACAAAAGAATGAGGGAGAGACCATGGAAGAAGGGGCAAAAGCCTTAAGCGATATCCCAGCGATCAATCGTTTCTTGAGCTACTGCCGAATTCGGACAGTCCCTTCCAAGACCGTGATCATCCACGCGGGCGATTTACCGGATATTTTGTACTACATCATATCGGGCTCGGTCGAAGTCATGATCGAGGACGAGGATGGTAACGAGATGGTGCTGGCCTACTTGAATAAGGGCCAGTTTTTCGGGGAAATGGGCTTGTTCTACGAGCAGCCGACGCGCAGTGCCTGGGTGCGCACCCGGCAACAGTCCGAGCTCGCCGAAATGACTTATCCGCGCTTCCGGCAGATCGCCGCCGAGAGCCCTGGATTGATCTTCGAGTTGGCCACGCAGCTGGCGACCCGGCTCGATCGAACCAACCGCAAGTTGGGCGATCTGGCCTTCGTCGATGTCACAGGCCGGGTCGCGCACGCCATCATGGATTTGTGCGGCGAGCCGGACGCGATGACGCACCCCGAGGGCATGCAAATCAAGGTGAGCCGGCAGGAGCTCTCTCGGTTGGTAGGATGCTCGCGCGAAATGGCGGGACGCGTGCTCAAAGTGCTGGAAGAACAGGGCCTGCTGCGTGCTACCGGCAAGACCATTGTGGTGTTCAATGCCCGGCCCAAGGTTAAGACCCGGCCGCTGATCGTGCCGGTGAAAGCCGGCGCCGCAAGCTCGGTCGCCGCCCCGAAGGCTGCGCGTGCTGAATCACGCGATGACGATGATGACGACGACGATGACGAGGACGACGAATAGCGCCTCGTCTTAAGCGCCGAGTGATTTGCGGCCGATCTGTATTTGCGCCCGCATCGCCTTGATGGTCGCCGAGTAGTCGGCGCTGCCGAATATGGCCGAGCCGGATACGAATGTATCCGCGCCGGCCCGGGCAATCTGCGCCGCGTTCTCGACTTTCACCCCGCCGTCGATTTCCAGGCGAATGTCGCGGCCGCTGGCGTCGATCATCGCCCGCGCTTGGGCCAGCTTCTGCAGCGCCTGCGGGATGAACTTCTGGCCTCCAAAGCCGGGATTCACCGACATCAGCAGAATGAGATCGATTTTTTCCATGACGTAATCCAGCCAGCTCAACGGCGTGGCCGGATTGAACACCAGGCCCGGCTTGCATCCCGAATCCCGAATCAGCTGAATCGTTCGGTCCACATGCAAGGTCGCCTCCGGATGAAAGCTGATGTAGGTAGCGCCCGCTTTTGCAAAGTCCGGCACCAGCTGATCCACCGGCGAAATCATCAAGTGCACGTCGATCGGCGCCTTGATTCCCGCTTTGCGCAGCGCCTCGCACACCAGCGGACCGATGGTGAGATTCGGGACGTAATGATTATCCATGACGTCGAAGTGAATCCAGTCGGCGCCGGCGGCGAGAACCGAATTTACTTCTTCTCCCAGCCGAGCGAAGTCGGCTGACAAAATGGAGGGGGAAATAATGATCGTCATAGTCGCTCCTTCATCGCATACCGCGCGCCGCGCGTATCCCTTCATAGGCCTCTTGAATGCGCTGTGTCTTTTCTTTGGCGACTTGCGCCATCGACTCCGGCAATCCGTTAGCCACGAGTTTATCAGGGTGGTGGCGGCTCATTTGGCGCCGGTACGCCTTTGTTACTTCCTGATCGGTGATTTTCGGATCGATTTCCAACTCCGCATAAAAGTCTGCCAGCGATACGCCACCGGCGTTTGGCCTGTCGCCGGTGCCGGCGCCGCGAGGCCCTTGCCGCATCCTCAACGCGGCCTCCACGTAGGCAAATTCAAGGCCGGAAATGCCCAGCCGCTCGGCCACCTTGAGTAAAATCGCCCGAGCGGGCGGCGGCATGCCGTTACCCGCGATTGCGGCGCGCAGCTGCAATTCCATGAAGGCGCGCAGCAGATCATGGCGCTGCCCGCAGGCCTCGCGCAGCCGCTCAACTGCCGGCTCGGCATCGTAGGAAGCGGACTTGCCGTTGCGAAAGCACTCGATTGCAATGCCGATCTCGCGGGGCCCAAGTCTTAAGTCCTGCATCAGCTGGCGCGCCGCATCAATTTCGGCTTCGGTTACCCGGCCGTCGGATTTCGCGACATGGCCCATGAGTTCGAACGTCGTACGGAAAAATTCATTGGATATCGTCGCCGAGTCCGCGCCGCGCGCGCCTGCCCCAAAGCTGAAACTGGAACTCTCGTTGAGCAAAAAGCCGATGACGGCGCCGATGATGGCTCCCCAAACACGTTGCGTGATCAGAAAGCCAATCAGGGCCCCGAAAATTATGCCTTTCCCGCTCATGCGCGTTGACCTATACCTCTTGTGCAGCCACAATCGCCGACCTTCCGCTACAATGGTAGCAGTCGGCAGGCCGCGCACGCATGCAACAAGGTTCGCAATCACCACCGCTCTTCGAGTCGCACTTGCGCTCCCTGGAGAAAATCCATCAAGGAAAGGTGCGTGACATATACGACGTCGATGCCGAGCACCTGCTGATCGTCACGACCGATCGCTTGTCCGCCTTCGACGTAGTGCTGCCTGATCCCATCCCTTTCAAGGGAGAGGTGCTCACGCAAATTTCATTGTTCTGGTTCGCCAAGACTCAGCACATCATCGCCAATCATGTCGCCTCCCTGAGAGTCGAGGACGTCGTCACGGATCGCGAAGAGCGCGCACAACTGGCCGGCCGCGCCATGGTGGTGAAGAAACTCAAGGCACTGCCGATCGAAGCGGTGGTGCGAGGTTATCTGATCGGCTCCGGCTACAAGGACTACATGCGCCATGGCTCGATCTGCGGCATCGCGCTGCCCGCGGGATTAAAAATGGCGGATCGATTGCCCGAGCCGCTATTCACGCCCGCCTCCAAGGCGCCCGCCGGCCATCACGACGAGAACATCGATTTCAGCGCGATAGTGCAACAGGTGGGCGGCGAATACGCCGCCGAGATACGGCGCGCGGCGCTCGAGATTTACCGATTTGCCGCCGAGCACGCCCGCGCGCGCGACATCATCATCGCGGACACGAAATTCGAGTTCGGTATCGACCAGGCGGGGCAGCTGATGCTCATCGACGAGGCTCTAACGCCGGATTCCTCGCGCTTCTGGCCCATGGCGTCGTACAAACCGGGGATCAGCCCGCCGAGTTTCGATAAGCAATTCGTGCGCGACTATCTGGAATCTCTGCACTGGAACAAGCAGCCGCCCGCTCCGCATCTGCCGCCCGATGTTCTTGTGCGTACCAGCGATAACTATCGCGAGGCGCTTCGGCTCCTAACCGAGTGAGGTCCGTAGCCATGCGCCGATGGCTGGAAAGCCTGGAAGACGGGCTGTTTCAAAAATCGCGCCGCATGCCCCCCCCGTGGGGTGCCGTATTGCGCTGGCTGCGCTATCCCACCGCATTGATCCGCGACTGGTTGGGTGGCGAGATCAACATCCGGGCGATGAGTCTCGCTTACACCACTTTATTGTCGCTCGTGCCGCTGATGGTGTTCAGCTTTGCCATATTGAAGGGCCTAGGAGCGCGCGGTGACTTGAAGTTCATCCTTCACGAATTCTTCCGCCCCATGGGCAGCGCCGCGGCCCAGTTGACCGACAGCGTGATGCAGTTCGTGAACAATATGCGCGGCGATTTGCTGGGCACGATTGGCCTCGCTTTTCTCGTGTACACCGTGATCACGACGGTCCAAAAGGTCGAAGCCAGTTTCAATTTCGTATGGCGGGTACAGCGGCCGCGAAGTTTTGGCCGCCGTTTCACCGAGTACCTGGGAGTCATGATCCTCGGGCCCATACTGCTCGCAGTGGCCATCGGCCTTCTCGGGTTCGCGCAAAACAGTCCCTTTGCGCAGTGGCTGCACGCCGTTGCGCCACTCGTGCCGTACGCCATCGTCACCGTCGTCTTTACGTTCATGTACGCACTCATTCCGAATACGCGGGTGCAGTTCCGCGCCGCACTGATCGGCGGGGTGAGCGCCGGTATTGCTTGGGCACTGGTCGGCAAGATATTCACCGCCGTCATCCTGTATTCGTCGCAGATGGTGGCGATCTATACCGGATTCGCCATCGTGCTGACGACCTTGATCTGGGTGTATTTGAGCTGGCTCATCTTGCTGATCGGCGCGCAGCTGGCGTTCTACGTTCAATTTCCCCAATACCTGCGGCATGGCCAGGCGAGCATCGCATTGACAGGCAGCGATCGCGAGCAAGTAGGCCTGTCCACCATGTACCTGATAGGGCGTGACTATGCTGCGGGCAATAGCTATTGGGACGCCGGTAGGCTCGCGGCCGAACTCGACATTCCGAGCATCGCGCTCGCTCCCGTACTCACCTGCCTGGAGCAGGGCGGCTTGATCGTAGCCACCGAAAAGGAGCAATTCCTTCCCGGCCGCGATCCCGAGGGCATCCTGCTGGCCGATATCATCGATAGCGTGCGCAGTCTGCAAATTGGCAGGTTGTCCGTCGAGGTAAGTCGCGTGGCGAGCGCAGCCCAGGTCATGCAGGAAGTCGAGTCCGCCATGCGTGAACGATTGGGCGCCCGCTCGCTCAAGGACTTAATCGCCGGCGATGGTCATATCCTGCAGCAAGATTGATCCCACTCGCGTGCCGCCGCGAGCGTCTATGTCATCGCCCACGGCGGCAACCCCTAGCAGCATGTCGCGCAGATTTCCGGCAATGGTGATCTCCGCCACCGGATACTGGACGGCGCCGTTCTCGACCCAGAAGCCCGCTGCGCCGCGTGAGTAGTCGCCGGTCACCATGTTGATGCCCTGCCCCATGAGTTCGGTCACCAGAAGCCCGGTGCCAAGGCGCGACAACATCGCATCCATGCCGCCGGCGAGGGTCGGGGCGACCAGGAGATTGTGAGGGCCGCCGGCATTGCCGGTGGTTTTCAGACCCAGCTTGCGCGCGGAGTAGCTGGACAAAATATAGCCCGTGAGAATTCCGTCGGCGACCAGCTCCCGATCGCGGGTTGCCACCCCCTCATCATCGAAAGGCGCGCTGCCTACAGCCTTCAAAATGTGCGGCCGCTCACCGATGGAGAATCCGGCCGGAAACACTTGCTGCCCCACCGAATTCAACAGGAAGGAAGATTGCCGGTACTGGCTGCTGCCGCGAATCGCCGCCGTGAAGTGCCCGATCAGGCCCCGCGCGATTTCCGGCACGAATAGCACCGGTGCCCGGCGCGTGCTCAAGCGACGGGGATTTAGGCGGGCAATGGTGCGGCGCGCGCTTTCACGTCCGATGGCCTCAGCCGCTTCCAGTTCCTGCCAATCTCGCGAACTGCTGTACCAGTAATCGCGCTGCATGTCCTCGCCGGTGCCGGCCAGCACCACGCAACTCAAGCTGTGCGAGGTGGTGGGGTAGCCGCCCACGAAACCGTTGGTATTGCCGTAAACATGCAGCCCCTGATGAGTGCCGAGCGAGGCACCCTCGGAATTGTTGATCCGGGCATCGAATTCCAGCGCAGCAGCCTCACACGATTTCGCGATCTCGATCGCCCGGTCGGCACTGACGTTCCAAGGGTGGGAAAGGTCCAGATCCAAGGGGGCGCGCGCCATCAGTGCCGCATCCGCCAGCCCCGAACAGGCGTCTTGCGCCGTAAAACGGGCGATGCTGCAGGCCTTGGCTACCGTCGCCCGGACCGCGTCCAGGGAGAAATCCGCGGTGCTGGCCGACCCCTTGCGATGGCCGAAATACACCGTAATCCCCATGCTGCGGTCGCGCTGGTGTTCCAAAGTTTCCACCTCCCCCAGTCGCACGCCGACCGAAAGACCCGTATCCTGGCTGACTGCCGCCTCGGCTTGCGAGGCGCCTCGGGCGCGCGCTTCTTCCAGGGCGCGCTCGATGATGGATTTAAGGTCTTCTTGGGCGAGGCGAACCGGGTTGCTGGACACAGCCATCAAACGTCTCCAAAACTCTCTTTGAGGATTACGAGCGGCGATTCTACCGGGTGCAGGTGTAGCATGGGCGATATGACGATCGAGAACCAGACGGACACTTCCGGCGAGACCGAGGAGCAGCGCCGGAGCAAGAGCGCCCGCAAGCGGGAGGCCGCTTCTTTGCAAGAATTAGGGGTGAAGTTGTCGGCCCTTCCCGACCAGGAGATCAAGGCGCTGGACTTGCCGGATGGCCTGTTCGTCGCGTTGCGCGACTTGCGCCGCCTGCCCTCGCACGGGGCCCAGGTCCGCCAGCGCCAGTACATCGGCAAGCTGATGCGCGATATCGACCCGGAGCCGGTGCTCGCCAAGCTGGCGGAACGCAAGCAACGGCATGATTTGGAAATTCGGCACTTCCAGGAAATTGAACGTTGGCGCGATCGGTTGCTGTCCGAGCCGGGGACGGCCATCGACGAGCTGCTGCGCGACCACCCCAAGGCCGACCGTGCCACGCTCACCAAACTGCTGGAAAAGGCCGAGAGGGAGCGCCTCGAGCAGCGCTCTCCGGTGGGCGCCAGGGAACTTTTCGCGTTTCTTCGTCAGTTGCTCGGGTAGGCTTTGTTAAGCTAGATCAATGAAAGCCTTGGTCGGAATCATTATGGGATCGTCTTCCGATTGGGAAACGATGCAGGACGCCGCCGCCATACTCGATACTTTGGGGATTGCCCACGAGGTACGGGTGGTGTCGGCGCATCGAACGCCCGACCTGCTGTTCGAGTATGCCGCGTCCGCGCGCGAGCGGGGCCTGAAAGCCATCATTGCGGGCGCAGGCGGTGCCGCGCACCTGCCCGGCATGACGGCCGCCAAGACCTCGGTCCCGGTATTGGGCGTGCCGGTTCAATCCAAAGCGTTGAATGGCATTGATTCACTGCTGTCCATTGCCCAGATGCCGAGCGGCATTCCCGTCGCCACCTTCGCCATCGGCAGCCCCGGAGCGAAGAATGCGGCGCTGTTCGCGGCCGCCATTCTCGCCAATGATTCGGTGCATGTACGCACGGCCCTGGATGCCTATCGCCAGGCACAGACCGCCGCCGTGCTCGCCAGGCCGGATCCGCGCGCCTCTTGAAATTGTCGCGCGTCGGCATTGTCGGCGCCGGCCAATTGGGCCGCATGCTCGCTCTCGCCGGCTACCCGCTGGGCATTCAATGCATGTTCCTCGATCGCAGCGCCGGCGCGCCGGCTGCGCAAGTGGCACCCATACTCACCGGTGAACTTGGGGACGCTGGGCAACTCGAAGCACTCGCCTGCGCGAACCAGGTGGTCACCTTCGACTGGGAGAACATCGCCGGCAGCGCGCTCGCGCCGCTCGAGAAATTGACGCTGGTGCGGCCGTCCCGCGCGGCGCTCGAAGTGTCCCAAGATCGCATGTCCGAAAAGGCCCTGTTCTCCAAATTGCGGATCCCGGTTGCCGCACATGCCGCGATCGACAATAAGGATCAATTGCAACGTGCTATCGCCAAGCTAGGACTGCCCGGCGTGCTCAAGACCCGGCGCTTGGGCTACGACGGCAAAGGCCAGTTCGTGTTGCGCGGTCCGGCGGCGATTGAAGAGGCTTGGGCGGCTATCGGTGGCAGTGGCTTGATCTATGAGAAATTTCAGGAATTCTCGCGTGAAGTCTCCCTGGTAGGTGCGCGCGCGCCGACAGGCGAAATCGTGTTTTATCCGTTGTCCGCCAACACGCACGGCGGCGGAATCTTGCACTACAGTATCGCGCCATTCGTCAACCGCAAGCTCGAGCACGCTGCCCGTTTGTATCTGAAGCGGGTCATGCAGGCATTGGCCTACGTAGGCGTGCTGACGATTGAGTTCTTCGTGGTCAAGGGGCGGTTGATTGCCAATGAGATGGCGCCTCGAGTCCATAATTCAGGGCACTGGACCATCGAGGGGTGCGTGACCAGTCAATTCGAAAATCATCTGCGCGCAATCTGCAATCTGCCCCTGGGCAGCACGCGCGCCCTGGGAAACACAGCCATGATCAACTTCCTGGGGACAATGCCGGACGAGCAACGCCTGCTGGCCATCGACGGCCTGGCTTTTCACGATTATGGGAAGGAGCCACGCCCCGGGCGCAAGTTGGGCCACTGCACCATCCTCAAAAAACGCACAATGGAGCGCAATTCGGCGCTGGCGAATGTACTAAAATTGATTCAATGGAGTTAAGAATCGGTCATTTCACGGACAGGCGACCAATCCCGTAGACTCCGCACTGATGTATCTAGAACTCTTCAAACTTCATGAATTGCCGTTCCGCTTAAGCCCGGACCCGCAATTCCTATACCTAAGTAAACAACATGCGCGCGCCAAAGCGTACATGGAGTCGACGATTTGGTTTACCGACGGCTTCGTCATAATCACCGGCGAAATAGGCGCCGGAAAAACTACTTTGATCGAGACTTTTTTGCGCGAATTGCAGACCGACGCAGTGGTCGCGCAAATCAATCAAACCCAACTCTCGCCGACCGCGTTTCTGCAGACCGTTCTGGTGCAATTCGGCTTCTCCCCGTTCCAGATGAAGAAGCCGGAGGTGCTAGCTACCTTGAATCAATTCCTGGTGGAGCAGCACATGGCCGGGCGCAAAGTGCTGTTGATCGTGGACGAGGCTCAGAACCTGACGCACCGCGTGCTCGAAGAGGTGCGCATGCTGTCGGGTATCGAGACTACCAAGGAAAAGGCCCTGCGCATCATTCTCGCCGGGCAGCCCGAGCTCAACGAGAAGCTCAATTCGCCGGAACTGGTGCAGCTCGCCCAACGCGTGCGCCTACGTTTTCATTTGTCGGTGCTCAGCCGGACCGATACCGCTTCGTATATCGACCATCGCCTGGAAGTGGCAGGCTCCCAAGGGCGTCGGATTTTTGCCGAAGATGCCTACGCCACGATATTCAAATACACCGGCGGCACGCCGCGCCTGATCAATACTCTGTGCGATACCTCGCTCATGGCCGCATTTGCGCGCGATCAGGACATCGTAGCCCTGGCCGACGTCGAGGCCGCGGTCAAGGAATTACAGTGGGGAGAATTCGCCGGCGGCACGAACACGATGCACATCCCGCAGTTGGAGCACACCTTGCCGACGACCAGCGGCTCGAGCCCCACCGTAGGACGAATACTGCTGGCGAGCGAAGGCAAGACGGTGGTGGAGCGCGAGTTAAGGCCGGGCCGATTGGTGATCGGCCGAACCGCGGACAACGACTTACAAATCGACAGCAAGTTCATCAGCAGGCATCACTGTCAAATCGTGACGCAGACAGACTCATGCGTAATCGAGGATCTCAACAGCACCAACGGTATTTACGTGCAATCCAAACGCGTGCGTCGCTACAACTTGAATGACGGCGACGTGGTGCAGGTCGGCCAGCATGAGATCATGTATATCGACGAACGGGCACCGCGAATGCGCGGCACCGCGGATTCCGCGGATACCGAAGTAATCGACAAGCCCTAGGCGGCCGGCCTAGCCCCGCAGCGTGGACGGGAAGTCGATGCTCTCGCCGGAATATTCGCGGGACAGCGCCCGATAATTCTGACGGCGCAGCAGCAGGGTAAGGGCCGCAGTCTCGGCGACAAATCCGATCACGAAAGCGATCAGCGCGCGAACACCCTCAGGGTCCAAGTAGAAGAGGAAAATCGCCAGAGCGCCTATCCCGATATAAAGATAGGGCAGGCTTTCGTATACAGGCTGAGCCAATCGCATAGGATGTGACCTCCGTTGACCCTATGGTAATGGGTTTGCGGAGGGGATTTTGGGCGAATTTGACTTAAAGCGGAGCTGATCAGTCCTTGCCCACGAGTTTTTCGGCCAGGCGCGAGAGCCAGGAGTCGCCCCACCCCTCGACGCGCAGCTGCTCATCCTTCGGTCTGGGAGCCCGCTTGGCCTCCGACAGCAAATCCTTGGGCAAATTGACCTGGAAGGTGCCCGTCATTGAATTGTCCGGCATGGAAACTCCGTTGTTGATAGGTGGCTGACTTAAGCGTAAGCCTACCGAGTTGGAGCCTCGAACCGATGAGATGCGCCGCACGTAATTTAAGTTTTCTCGTGCGTGGCCTTGGTCATAATTCGGCGGCATTTGCGCCATGCAGCCGTGTTGCTTCGAACTCGTCGCCCGGCAACCAATTGACGGTGCCCTTCGCCAGCAGTGCCTGCCAGCCCAGTGCGAAGCCGAATTTCGCGAGCAATGCATTGCTCGAAAAATCCATGGCCGGCGAGTATTCATCGCCGATATTGTGATACCGCTTGGTCGTGTAATCCTCCGCCTGAGCCTTGCCCCATTCCGGCGGATGTCCTGCGAATTTCACGCCGGTGTTGATCGAAAATGCCGGCACCCCGGCGCGCGCCAAACTGAAATGATCGGAGCGATAGTAATGGCCGGCACCGGGCTCAGCATCTGCTTGGATCGCAAAGCCAAAAGCCTTGGCGGTCTTCACGACGATGGGATAGAACGTGGTGCGCTCCGCCCCCGTGACGTTCACCGACTCAGGTACGCCGATCGGCGGTATTGCGTCGAAATTCAAGCCTAGAGCAATCTGAGCGGCGGGTATGGGCAGATGTTTGCCCAGATAATTGGATCCCAACAAACCCTTCTCCTCGGCGGTCACCGAGGCGAATAGCACCGGGTGCGGCGGCCGCAGCGAAGATGCGCCAAAGGCATGCGCCAATTCCAGAAGAGTCCCCACGCCGGTGCCGTTATCTACCGCACCGTTATAAATGTTGTCGCCGCTCATCGTGGGATCAATACCGAGATGATCGTAATGCGCGGAATAAACAACGGCCTGTGTTGCGGGGCCTGGCTCCGTGCCCGGCAACAAACCCAGGACATTATACGATTCGAATCCGCGTACCTTACTCACGATGTGGGCTTTGAAACGCAACGGTAATTCCCGCGGCGTGAACTCGCGCGTACCGGCGCTCGCCAGCATGTCGTCCAAGTTCAGGGAGGCCGCTTTGAACACTTGCCGCGCCACGTCCAATTGTATCCACGAGGCCGCTTTGAGCTTCGGATCCCTGTCATTGCTGAGGTACACCTGCTCGTTGCTCCAGGAGCTGCGCACCACAGCCCAGCCATAGCTCGCAAGATCCGTACGGTGAATGATCAGCGCACCAACCGCCCCCTTGCGCGCCGCCTCTTCGAACTTATAGGTCCAGCGCCCATAATAGGTCAGCGCCTCCCCATTGAAGAATTTCGGGTCTTTGGAGGGTGGCTCGTTGACGATCACCAGCACGACCTTGCCCTTGACATCGGCGCCCTTGAAATCGTTCCAGTGATATTCCGGCGCCTCGATGCCGTAGCCGACGAACACGATGGGCGCATCGACATCGACGCTGTCTGTCTGGGTCTGGTTGCTGGTCACGTAGTCATCGCCCAGCTTCAACTCGATCGCATTGCCTTGCGCCGGCTGCAAGGAGGCGACCGTCGCAGGCAAAGTGTGCACCCCCGTGAACGAGACCTTTTGCAGGTAGCCGCCGTCATCGCCGGCGGGTTTCAAACCGTCCAAGGCGAACTGCGTGGCGATATACTTGGCCGCAATGTCGCCGCCGCGGCTGCCGGTACCGCGTCCCTCGAGCAGGTCATCCGACAGGAACCGCACATGAGCGCGAATGCGCTCCGCCTCGAGACCGCGCATGGCAGCGGCGGCGTTGGCGGGCAGCGCCAGTTCCTGTCCCAAGTCCGGCGCCGCCAAGGCAACCGAGACCCATCCCGCCGCAACACCGAGAATGAGCGACCCTAACCTGAAGCACTTCATAGACCGTTCCTTACGCATTAATGAACGCCAGTAGGTCCGCGTTGATGCCGCATCTTGCAGGAATGCACCTCGCTGTTGCAAACGACCGAGCTAACGGGCCCGGGTCGAATTTTGATGCCAGCGATGTCGCAACATTCGATTCAGAGGCTCTGAAAAATAGCGCGCGGTTGCCTCCCCGAGAATCCCGCTGAACACGACTACTGCCAGGAACAGCGGCGTTACCGCGGTTCTAGGCCGTCCGCTCATAACAAACAAATAAAAGAACCCCATCACGACGAACATGTGCGTTAAATACACCTCGTAGCTGCGCCGTCCGAGCCAGCGCAGAGGTCCCAGCACCAGGGTGCCCTTGCGCGCCGCCTGCGCGGTGGCGGCAATTACCAGGCACGTGCCGACGGCCAGCACGGTCATATCAAGACCTAGGCGCGCCAACAGGTCATCCTCGGCGACGAAGCCGAGAATAAAGACCACTGCACAGATCCCTGCGAGCGCCAAAGATAGCGATGCGCGAGGAGCAATGCGCAGATTCGCAAGAACCAGGGCAGTCAAGCAGCCAAGGGCGAGTGCATCCATTCCTCCAAGATAAGACACCTCTTTCCAAGTCTCGCTGCCATGGGTTAAGAGCGTGCGGGCGATCGGACCCAGCGCGACAAACATGGCTAAGATCACGAGCAGCCATTTGCCGCGTCCGACCCAGCGGCAAATCAGGGGGAAGAAGAGATAAAACACTTCCTCGACCGAGAGCGACCACAAAATGTCCCAACTCGCCGGCAAATATCCGCGCTGCGCTTCGAGCAAGTTGATATGAAATGTGAGCGCCGCGAATAGCGCCCGCCCCAGCACTCCCGTGTCATGCGAAACGACGTAGCCCGGCGTTCCGGCAAAATGCAGCAGGCTCAATGCACCGAGCAGCACCAGCAACAAAGGCGCTATGCGCGCAAAGCGCAAACGATAGAAATCGCCGACTCGAATCGAAGACCGCGCGCCCCAGCGACGGAGCGAGGTAGAGGTGATCAAGAATCCGGAAATCACGAAGAATATCTGCACGCCATTTTGTCCGTTCCAGACGAGCGCGCTGCGCAGCCGCTCAGGCATTGACTGCCAATAGGCGAATTTGTCGAGGAATAAGCGCATGTTGACGTGATTCATCAACACGAAAAAGATGGCCAGCCCGCGCAGCGCATCCACCGCATCTAAGCGATGCCGAGCCTCGCCGCTCGGCAAAAAGACGCTGCTCTTTGCGGGTTGTTGTTCCATAGGCGAGATTAGCCCGCCTTACGCAGTAAAGCGCGGGCAAAACGCCCTGCCTAGCGTCCCGCCCGCGCTGCGGTGTTGCATCCTGCTACCCTTGACGGAATTTCCTCCTTGATATTACCGCCCGGTCATTCTGCTGATCCGGCATGAGGCACGACAGCGGCAATCAAAGTGCGATCGTGCAGATTCTGCTCAGCCTGTCCCGCCTACGGTGAGCGCATCGATGCGCAGCGTGGGCTGACCGACTCCGACCGGCACCGACTGGCCTTCCTTGCCGCAAGTCCCTACACCGCCATCCAATTTCAAATCGTTGCCGACCATGCTGACCCGCTGCAGCACGTCGGGCCCGTTGCCGATCAAAGTGGCGCCTTTGACCGGCGCGCCGATTTTGCCGTTTTCGATCAAATAAGCTTCACTCGCAGAGAACACGAATTTTCCGGAAGTGATATCGACCTGACCGCCGCCGAAATTCACGGCATACAGACCCTTCTCGACCGACGCGATTATTTCTTCGGGCGCTCGCGATCCGGCGCGCATGTAGGTATTGGTCATGCGCGGCAAGGTCATGTGAGCGAAGGATTCGCGACGGCCGTTGCCGGTGGCCGGCATGCCCATCAATCGCGCATTCATTTTGTCCTGGATGTAACCCCGCAGCACTCCATTCTCAATCAGAGTCGTGCACTGAGTAGGCGTGCCCTCGTCATCAACGTTCAAGGATCCGCGGCGGCGCTCCAGCGTGCCGTCGTCCACCACGGTGATGTCGTCGGCGGCCACCTTCTGGCCGATGCGATTCGAAAATGCAGAGGTACCCTTGCGGTTGAAATCGCCTTCCAGGCCGTGGCCAATGGCCTCATGCAGCAGAATGCCGGGCCAGCCCGGGCCCAGAACCACCGTCATAGATCCGGCCGGTGCCGCCACCGCATCGAGATTAACCAGCGCCTGGCGCACCGCTTCGCGGCCGTGTGCAAAGGGCTCATCGCCGCGCAGCAGCTCATCGAGGCCGAAGCGTCCACCACCGCCGCTGTAACCCTGCTCACGGCGTCCGTTCTGCTCGACGATGACCGAGACATTGACGCGCACCAGGGGGCGCACATCGGCCGTCAATATGCCCTCGCTCGACGCAATCAAAATCACTTCGTGGACCGCCGCCAACGACGCCATCACTTGCTTGACCCGTGGATCGATGCGGCGGGTGTCGGCATCGATGCGCATCAGCCACGCCACCTTGTCCTCATCGCGTATGGCATCGAGCGGATCGGCCGGCAGGTAGAGACGATGAGTGAGCGGCCGCTGCCAAGCTTTCACGGCATTACGGCCGCCGCTGCGCGCAATGGCGCGCGCGGCATCTGACGCCTCCATCAACGCCGGCAGCAGTACCTCATCAGTGTAGGCAAAGCCTGTTTTCTCGCCGCTCATGGCGCGCACGCCGACGCCCTGCTCGATGCTGTGCGACCCTTCCTTGACGATGCCGTCCTCCAACGACCACGACTCCTCGCGTGACAATTGAAAGTACAAGTCGGCGTAGTCCACTCCGCGGCTCATGAGCGCATCGAGAACCGTCGTCAGACGGCCTTCGTCGAGGCCGGAAGGCGCCAAAATCATTCTCTCAGCCACATCAAACATGGGTTCACTCGCCTCAGCGCTGCGCGCATTCAAGTCAGCACCGTTGCAACATTGGGCAACCCTAGTTGCCGATTCTCCAGCGCGGGGAAGCGCGCACGGGTTTCCGCTTGCTTGGCAAGATCCAGCTCAGCCGTGATCACTCCGCTGCCGCTGGGCTTGCGCGCCAGCACCTGGCCCCAGTAATCGACGATGAGCGAATCGCCATAGGTCTCACGGCCGCTCGTATGAGTGCCGCTCTGCGCAGGCGCCACGACATAGCACAGGTTCTCAATGGCCCGTGCGCGCAGCAAAGTCTCCCAATGCGCCAACCCCGTCGGCACGGTGAACGCCGCCGGCATCGCCAGCCATTCGGCACCCTGCAGCACGAGCTCACGGTACAGCTCGGGAAATCGCATGTCATAGCAGACCGAGAGCCCCAGTCTGCCGACCGGCGTATCGGCGATGACCAGATCGCGCCCCGGCGTGACATGAGTCGACTCGCGATATTGTTCATCGCGGCCCGGAATAGTCACGTCGAACAGATGAATTTTATCGTAGCGCGCCACGCGCTTGCCGGCGGCGTCGATCAATAGCGATGCATTGGCGACGCGGCGCTCGCTGTCACCGCGGATGACGATGGTGCCGCCAAGGATCCACATGTTGAGCTGGCGCGCTGTGTCGCTCAAAAATGCCTGCACAGGCCCCTCGCCGTCGGCCTCCGCAACTTGCAGCTTGTCGGCATCGCGCAGCCCAATAAATGAGAAGTTCTCGGGCAGACAGGCAACGTCAGCTCCCGCTTCCTTGGCTTCACGCAGCAGCGCGCCGGCAGCGGCCAGATTGGCTGCGACGATGTGACCGGAAGTCATTTGTAAGGCGGCAACTATGCCCATCTATTTCGGTGCCTCGGCAGTCGCGGCGGCCGCTTCTGCGCTCTTGATGCGTTCGACAATCGGATTATCCCAACTGCCGGTAATTCGATAATACCCTCGTGCCAGGCCCTTCAGCGGCTGTTTGAACACTTGAGTGAAAAGAAGCACGGCCGCTCCCACAACAGGGCCACCGGCAAACGCCGCCAACGGCAGCGAACTGCTGACGTTGCCCGTTACCACTGCTGTTTGGTCGTAGTCCTTGTTTTTCAAGCCGACCCGCCCAATAAGTCCGATTTCCGCTGCCGGCCCCTTGACCAGCACGTTCTCGGTATAGGCATTGCCATCGCGCAAATCGAAGTCGCCATGAACGGTATCGAAAGCGAGGCCTTTATCGGTAAGATCGCTGAAATCCAAGGCCAATCGCCTGCGCAGCGCGGCGACGCTGGTGAGGCCCAAGACGCGGCCGGCGCCGGGTTTGAGGCCGACGATTTGACCCTTGTCCAACGCCAATTGCAGGCGTCCCGCGGCCTGGATCATATTCTCGCCGCGCGGAGCACCGGCCCAATTCAAGTCGAAATCCATGCGGCCGGTTTTCGCCTCGATGACCGGAACGTAACCCAACTGCTTCAAGGTCTCCTGCACATCACTGCTGGTCAGCGCGCCCTCAATACGGCTCAAGCCCTCGCCCTTGCCACGCCATTCACCCTTCGCGGTGACGTTGAAGCTGGCTCCGGTGACGGCCAGTTGCTGCAAGCCGATGCCGTCGTTCAATTTAATCAGGGTCGCACGCACGTCGCCGAACTTTCGTTCTCCCGCGGACATATCGGCAGCGTGGAAATCAATCGCGGGGATGGCATGGGGATCGGCGCGCGCATCATCGTTTGACGTGCCAGGGCCATCGATCCGCTCGATGCTCGGCGCCACGTCGAAGTGCAGGCGCTCGAATTGCAGGCTCCAGGGCTGTGCGGAGTCGGCGGCCGGCAACGTAATGGTGCCCGCTACGTTCGGTCCGCTTACCGCAATGCGCAGGCTGCCGGCTGACGCCGCCAAATCCAACGAGACGTCGCGAAACGCCAGGCCGAGATAGTCCAGCTCAGCGACGCCGAACCTAGCCGAGCGGAGGTAGTACGACAGCGGCTTGGCGTTTTTGTCGGGCGCGCCCAAGCGCAGCCAACCCGCCAAGTCCAACCGCGCGACCGATCCGCCCACGTTGACGATTTGCGTATCGCCGGAGTTCGACTCTTCCGCGCCAAAATTCAAGGACACTCGCGCCAGCCTCAAGCCATCGGCGTCGGATTGCAGCGCATAGGAGCCGCTCAGTACAGAACCCAGCGCGAGGCGCCCCTGAGGCACGCCGCTCGCGGGCCATTGAACCTCGAGCCAGGACGGCATTGGAGAGTCAGCACTTTTGTCGAGCGGCGCCGGCAGCTTCATTTCCAGGCCGAGGAGACTACTGCTCACGCGCAAGCTGCGTTCTCGATTCGGCTCAGGCGCCATTTTCAGTACGCCCCGCCAGTCGGTCTGGCCGCTGATCACCACGCCGGCCGGCAGAGCCAGTTCGTTGCGCAAGGATTCGCCGCTCAACGTGCCGCGAAAATCAAGCTGAGTGCGGGTCAAGGGGCGATTGCGGGGTGATCGCGCTTGCATCTGAAACGCGCCCCCCAAGACCCGCCCGCGAATCTCGGCGTGAGCCACTTGCCCGCCATCGATATCGAAGTCCCCGTTCAAATCACTCGCCATGACGGTCGATCCGGGTCGATTGATCGACACCCCTTCCAGCACTCCGTGGACCAATACGCGCCGATGCACGAAGTCCTTGAACGGCAAAAACAAATTCACCGTAGATTGCAGGGAACCCTTGGCCTCCACGCCGGCAAATGCATGCTCTGCCGTGGCGTCAATCGGAGTCGAGCGCAGGAATGTCAACGCATCTCGGGCATCGCCGCCGGCGCTGATGTGCATCTCCAGTTCGCCGCTCTTGAAATCGGCGAAACGCGCATCGGCCGCGCCGATCGATACATCGCCAACGCGCCCCGAGCGCAGGTGCGCGGTGAACCCTTCGTTGCGAAATTCCGCCTGTGCGGAGAGTTTCTCCGCCATCGGCCAGCCGTCGCCATAGTCCAGGGTCATGCCCTCCAAGGCGCAGCGCGCCAGAAAGAACCCGCTGCCGTCGCGAAACGGAAATTGCCGGATCGGCCCCTTGATCGCCACCTCGGCATGCGGCAGACGGCCGGCGACGAATGCTCGACTCAGCCACACCATGGCGCGCGGCGAAAGCCTTTCTCGAGGCAAATAGTTTCGGGCATTCGCCACGTTGCCGTTCTCGATACTGGCCGCCAGCGTCAACACCGGCGAGGAGCCGTCGGCAGGTATTGCCCAAGCTGCCTTGGCATGGACCGCGGCGTCATGATTCGACATTTCCCATCGAGGGGTGGCCACCAACAGTTCTGCGTCACTGCGCTTCCAATACAGGATGGTCTTCAGTGACTGCAGTTCGACGGGCTGAGAGAATTGCAGCGGCCAGGTGAACACCGCCGCGTGCGTGTCGATATCCACCTGCCCACCGTGTTCATTTCCGGCAACGGTGCCGGTCAAGCCACGTAGCCCTGCGCCACGGCCCACGGGCGCGAAACCGACATCGCGAAATCTTGCCCGCACTTGCAGCCGCCACGGGTCGTTCACGGTATTGCGGGACAGTGCAATGACGGTATCCATCCACTCGCCGGTGGGCGCGAACTCGACCAGCCGCTCGCGCAGGTCCTTTTGCGGCAGCAGCCCGCTGAGCGGCAACAGGGTATCCGCGCGCAGGTAGCTCGCGCTCGCCCGCAAATCCAGTAAACCCGCATCGCTGCGGCGCCAGGTTGCATCGAATTGCGAGTCGGGATCGCGGCGGCTCGCGCGCAGCCGCTTGCCCGACAGGCTCCAGCGATCGCCCGCGTGGATGAGGCTGAGTGCGCCGCTGATCTGCTCGAACTTCGCGCTGGGGCGATCGGCAAGCTGGGTGGCCACGCCCTGCGCTGTGAAATTGAGATTCGCGGCGGCGAGCATGCGGCCTGTGCCGCGCGCGGCGAGTTCGAACGTGCCGCTGCCGGCGTCGAGCCGGCTCAAGTATTCCGGCAGCAGCAATCGCCAGCCCGGGAAGGATATATCGCGCGCCCTAACCAAGGCATTCCAGTCCAACGCCTGCAAATCCGTGCGCCCGCGCGCACTGCCGCCGGCATACAGAGTCCCGCCGAGTACCGCCGGCAGCCGGCCGCTGAAAAGCACCGACAATCCATCATCGCCGCGTCGCACGTCCAGATTCACGTCCTGTACAGTCAACAGCGGCAACGCGGAATTCCAATTCTGCAGCGTCACCACGGCGTGCCGAATCGCCAGCTTGCCGGCCGGCAGGTCATCGAGCGTCAGAGTCTGCACCGAAGAATCATCGCCGCCGAGCTTGATCTCCGCTGCCAGTGCAAAGCTGTCGGGACCTAAGCGCGCGATGACGATGTTGGGCCTATCCAGCTCAATTCTGCCCGCCAACAACTTGCCGCTGCTGATCAGCTGCCAGATGTCAGCGGCGACACGGCCTCCGGCGGCGCGCGCCAGGACACGCAGGTCGTCCTTGGAGCGCAGTTCCAAGTGTTCGAAATGCAATTCCGGCCCGTACCAGCGGAACGACGGCGAGACCTTGTCGAAGGCAATGTGGTAGCCGGTCTGTGTGTGCACCCACGCTTTTATCTCGGCCTGATAGGCAGGCGCGCGGTCGAGCGCAACCTTGACGCAGAGCATCAACAGCAGCAACAGACCCAGCACTCCCGCCAGGCAGTACAGCAGGAATTTTCCGACCTTGCGCGCGCGCATTACATCAGCACTACGTCGTATTGATCGACGCTGTACAGTGATTCGGTTTGCAGGCGTATCGGTTTGCCGGTGACGAGTTCCAACTCGCCGAGCACGGCGGACTCTTCGTCAAGCAGGCGCTCGATTACATCCTGATGCGCCAGTACCATCAGCTGCTGGCACTCGAATTGGCGCGATTGCCTTACGAGCTCCCGAAACACTTCGTAGCACACCGTCTCTGCCGTTTTGACGAAGCCGCGCCCCTCGCATGTCGGACAGGCCTGACACAACAAATGTTCCAGACTTTCGCGCGTGCGCTTGCGAGTCATCTCGACCAATCCCAGCGGCGATACTGAGGAAATGCTGGTCTTCACATGATCATCGGTGAGCGCCTTCTCCAAGGCTTGGATGACTTGGCGGCGGTGGTCGGGCTCCTCCATGTCGATGAAATCGATGATGATGATGCCGCCCAGGTTGCGCAGGCGCAGTTGCCTGGCGATGGTAACGGCCGCCTCGAGATTGGTGCGGAATATGGTTTCCTCCAGATTCCGATGGCCGACGAAGGCGCCGGTATTGACGTCGATGGTGGTCATCGCCTCGGTCTGATCGATGATCAAGTAGCCGCCGGATTTTAGCGGCACCTTAACGTCCAACGCCTTCTGAATTTCATCCTCGACGTGGTGCAACTCGAACACCGGCCGCCCTTCGCCGTATAATTCAATGCGCGGCAGCGCGTCCGCCATGAAGGCGGCGGCGAACTCGCGCATCTCGCGGTGTGCGCTCGCCTGGTCGATCAGCACCCTTTCCACGTCCGGCCGCAACAAATCGCGCAGCACCCGCAGGTGCAGCGGCAGATCCGCATGCACCAAGTTTCCGGGTTGCGTGCGCAAGCCTTTCTGCCGCACGAACTCCCACAGCTTGCGCAAATACATCATGTCTGCCCGCACTGCCTCCGGCGATGCGTCCTCAGCCGCAGTGCGCACGATAAACCCCGCATTCTCATCGGCAGTCAGGCCGGCTTGAACCGCAGCGCGCAGCCGTTCGCGCTCGCGCTCGTCCTCGATCCGCGCCGAAACTCCGACGCCGTGGCCCTTCGGCATGTACACGAGATAGCGCGACGGCAGCGTGATGTACGTGGTCAGGCGCGCGCCCTTGGTCCCCAACGGATCCTTGACAACCTGCACCAGGATTTCGTTTCCTTCGCAAACCAACGCGCGGATGTTCTCCGTGCGCGGCTGCTCGATGCCCGTGCCCGCGTGATGCGCATCGAAAATATCCGAGGCGTGCAAGAAAGCGGTGCGTTCCAGGCCGATCTCGATAAATGCCGCCTGCATGCCGGGAAGAACCCGCGATACTCGGCCCTTGTAGATGTTGCTGATCAGCCCGCGGCGGCTGGTGCGTTCGAGAAACAGTTCTTGCAGCACGCCGTTCTCGACGACCGCGGCGCGCGCCTCGTGCGTACTGGCATTGACCAGAATTTCCGTGCTCATCGTGTCCGGCCGGCGCCATACCAGTGCGAGACGCCGGCCGCGCTCAGAAGCTCAGCGGTCTCGAACAGCGGCAGCCCCATGACGCCGGAGAAACTGCCGCGCAAAGCGGCGATGAACACGGCCGCACGGCCCTGGATGGCGTAAGCGCCCGCCTTGTCGTGAGGTTCTCCCGTTTCCCAGTAAGCCTGGGCCTCGCGCGCAGAGATGGCGCGAAAGGTGACTTCGCTGCGGCTGATCGCGGATTGCAGCCCGTCCGGCGTGCGCAGCGCGACGGCGGTCAACACCTCATGGGTGCGGCCGGAGAGCTGCTGCAGCATGCCTTCCGCATCGTGCCTATCCTTCGGCTTGCCGAGGATTTTACCGGCCAAGACCACCGCCGTATCCGCCGCCAGCACCGCAACGTCCGCTGCCTCTCGGTGGCTCTCCCAGCCGCTGTCGGCCTTGGCTGCCGCGACACGCGCAACATAGGCCGCCGACGCTTCTCCCGGCCTCACTGCCTCGTCCACCGCCGCCCCTACCACGCGGAACGACACGCCGATTTGTTGCAGCAATTCGCGCCGTCGCGGCGAGCCAGAGGCCAGATAGACGAAATCCGTAGACATTGCGGGAGGATACCGAACCTCGCCGCCTTAAGCGCGATGATAGGGGTGCCCGGCAAGCAAACTCATGGCGCGATACAGCTGTTCCGCAACGATCACCCGTACTAGAGCATGCGGCAGGGTCAGAGGCGACAGGGACCAGCTCTGATCGGCCCTTTCGCGACATTGCAGCGCCAGGCCGTCCGGGCCGCCGATCAGCATGGCGAGCGGCCGGCCGTCTCGCATGCGCGCCGCCAGCCATGTGCTCAATTGCTCGGTAGTCATGGTCTTGGCGCTGATCTCGAGCGCCACGACATAGTCATCCGGCCTAACTGCAGCGAGCATGTCGGCCCCTTCACGCTGTATGGCGCGTTGTGGGTTCTCGCCGGCACGGCGCGTCGCGACCGATATCTCGTGCAGTTCCAACACCAGCGGTGTACGCAGGCGCTTTTGGTATTCGCCGAATCCACTGTTGATCCAATCGGGCAGACGCGTACCGGCCGCGATCAACCGGCATTTCATAGCGGCTGCGACGCCCCGAGCCTCACGCGCGCGCGGCGCGCTTCGTTGCCGTTATGTCCCATAGCTTCTCGAGCCCGTAGAACTCGCGCACCCGCGGCAACATGACGTGCACGATCATGTCGTTCAAGTCGATGAGAACCCAATCGCTGTCCTGCTGGCCCTCCACCCCATGTGGCCGAAACCCCGCCTCCTTGGTTCTTTCGACCACGCGCTGCGCCACCGAGCGAACGTGCCTATCGGAGGTGCCGCTGGCGATCACCATGGTGTCTGCAATATCAGTCAGGCCGCGAACATCCAGCACTTTGACTTCGAGCGCCTTCATATCGGCTAAGGTGTCGATCACCACGTCCTTGAGCGAACGCCTCGACTTGACCGCTTTACTCTTGATATCAATATCAGGCTTGGGCTTGCCGGCCCGCTTGCGTTTCGCGGGCGGCATGAGGCTTTTTGCCGCCTTGGGCGCGGGGGCCTGCTTGCGGCCTTTGATCTTGCTGGTCGTGGTCTTTTTAACTGGCACTACGTTGTCCGGGGTTTGGAATAACAGTGGGTATCCAAGATGAGTGTACGCACTGAGTCGGGCATGAGGAAGCGCGGGTCGCGGCCCATACCGATGAGCTGCCGCACTTCGGTGGATGAGATCTCCAATTGGGTCACCGCGTGAATGTAGATGCAGCCGGCGCGCGACTCGTGCAAATCACCGATTCGTCCGGTGCCGCGGTCGACCAACAATTCTCCCAGTGGGCCCATGCCGGGTGCGCGCCATCCCGGGCGATGCGCAACCACCAAGTGCGCCAGCTGCAGAAGCTCGCGCCACTGATGCCACTTCGGCAGGCTCAGGAACGCGTCCATGCCCACTATCAGGCAAAGGCTGCGATCCGGGTACTCATGCCGCAATTCGCTCAAGGTCTCCACCGAATAGGATGGTCCAGCCTTGCGCACCTCGCGATCATCTACCAAAAAACCCGCTTGGCCCGCCGTCGCCAGTTGCACCATGCGCAAACGCAGCTGTGCGTCCGCGAACGGTTGATCGCGATGCGGCGGATTACCGGCGGGAAGGAAACGAATTTCCTTCAGGCGCAGCGCCTGCTGCAATTCAAAGGCGGTGCGCAAATGCGCATAGTGAATCGGATCGAAGGTTCCGCCGAAAATGCCCATGGGGTTCATGGCCGTACCCTGCCTGAATCCGCGGTCGCTTGCAAAGCGCCGGCCAAACTCCCGGTGAGCCCGGTAAGGGCGCTCCACGCATCGCCCGCGGCCAACCCTTTGATCACCCTGTCCGCATGACTTGCCTGAACGAGCAGGCGCGCTAACGGCAGTTTCCTGATACGTGAAAGTGCGCGCGGCGCCGGAGTCGCCGCCAGATTCCAGCCGCTGCCGCGTTCCGAGGACCGCAGCCGGTCGCGTTCGCGCGCCTGCCACATGCCGCGCAGCTCCCGCACCAGCGCCCATAAGATCAAAGTCGGTTCAATGCCTTCGCTCTTGAGCCCCAATAACACGCGCAACGCCCGAGCAGCATCCCCAGCGGCGGCCGCTTCCGCAAGTTGGAACACATCGTAGCGGGCGCTGTCGCCCACCGATCGCAGCACCAAATCGGCGCTGATGGGCGCGCCGTTCGCTAGCAAGCACAGCTTCTCCAGCTCCTGCTTTGCGGCGAGCAGATTCCCCTCGACGCGATCGACGATGAGCTGCGCCGCAGCCGGCTCGATTTCGGCTTTGAGCAGCTTGGCGCGCGCGTGCAGCCAGCCCGGCAACGCCGCGGCGGCCACCGGCCATACGGGAACCCAGACGCCCTGCTTCTCGACCGCGCGCACCCAGGGCGCCTCGCTCGCCTTCTTGTCGAGCTTGTCGGTGACGACCAAGCACACGATATCGGGCGGCGGATCTGCAGCCAATTTCGCGAGTTGTTCCGCTCCCTTGTCCGGCTTGCCAGTGGGCATCCGTAGTTCGAACAGTCGCCGCTCGGCGAACAGCGACATCGATTGGCTGGCATGGCGCAGCTCGTCCCAGGCAAAACTGCGATCGATGAAAAATACCGTGCGGTCCGCATAGCCGGCCGCCCTGGCCGCCGCGCGCACGGCGTCCGCCGATTCGCCCACCAGCAAGGGTTCATCGCCGGAAATCAAGTACATGCCCGCCACCCGCTTGGCCAGGGCGGCGGGGAGTTGTTCAGCGTTCAGACGCAATTCGGATGCCTCGGCTTAATGTCTGCCAATTTGCTCTCTAGCCGTCTCATACTCGCCCTCCATCTCGCTTATCAGCGCCTCCACCGTTTCGACGCGGTGAATGCCGCTAACGCTCTGGCCGGCGCTCCATATATCGCGCCACGCTTTGAATTCCGCCCCGCCGCCGGTGCCGAAATTCATTTTCGTCTTGTCAGCCTCGGGCAGCTTGTCGGGATCGAGTCCGGCGCGCGTGACACTGCCGCGCAAGTAGTTGCCAGCGACGCCGCTGAACAATGAAGTGTAGACGATGTCTTCGCCGCGGCTATCGATGAGCATTTGTTTGTACTCGGCGCCGGCGTTGGCTTCTTCGGTAGCGATGAAGCGGGTCCCGAGATAGGCGAGATCAGCGCCTAGCGCCTGCGCCGCCAGTACGTCGGCGCCAGTGCTCATGGCGCCTGACAGAATGATGGTCCCGGGGTAGATCTCGCGAATCTGCTTGACCAAAGCGAACGGACTGAGCAAGCCCGCGTGACCGCCCGCGCCCGCGCACACGGCGATGATGCCGTCGACTCCCTGCGCCGCAGCTTTCTCGGCGTGGCGCAGATTAATCACATCGTGAAATACGATGCCGCCATAGCCATGCACGGCCGCCACCACTTCAGCCGGCGGCCGCAGACTGGTGATGACGACGGGCACGCGATGCTTCACGCACAGCTCAACATCCTGCTCCAGGCGATTGTTGCTGCTATGCACGATCTGATTGACCGCAAACGGCGCGACCTTGGCATGCGGGTTCGCTTGGCGATAGCTGTTGATTTCACTGGTAATCTCCGCCAGCCAATCATCGAGCTGCGCCGCCGGCCGCGCGTTCAGCGCCGGGAAAGAGCCCACGATTCCGGCCTTGCACTGTGCCAGGACCAAGCGCGGCGTGGAAACGATGAACATCGGCGCGCCGATGATGGGTAGCCTTAAACGGCCTTGCAAAATCTCAGGAATCGGCATGCTTGGCTCCGCACCGGGTTTCAGATTACTGTCGGATCTCTGTCATTATGGCGCGCCGCATCGTTGCAACACCAACAAAGAGAACCATGATGCAATTTGACACTGTGTTATTCGCTCGTCGAGACGGCATCGCTCAGGTAACCCTCAACCGCACCGACAGATTGAATGCATTGAATCTGGCGTTGATAACGGATTTGCGCTCGGCGGCCACAGCCATCGACGCTGACCCCGGCATTCGCGCCGTCGTGCTAACTGGCGCCGGCCGCGCATTTTGTTCCGGAGCGGATCTTATGGGCGAAGATTTTGTCAACGATCCCAAGCACAGCCGCGGTGAGAATATCCGCTCGCGATTGCAGAATCACTTCAACCCCATGGTGAGCGCTTGGAATCATTTACGCGTGCCGGTGGTGGTAGCGGTCAACGGCGTCGCGGCCGGAGCCGGAGTGAGTCTTGCGCTCGCCGGCGATATAGTGCTAGCAGCGCGCTCCGCCACGTTTCTACAATTGTTCGCGCCCAAGCTAGGACTGATGCCTGATCTCGGCAGCACCTTTCACTTGCCGCGGCTAGTGGGCAGTGCGCGGGCCAAGGGCTTGGCTTTACTTGGCGATCCATTGACGGCCGCGGATGCGGCGAGCTGGGGACTCATTTGGGCTTGCGTGGATGATGCCGCGCTGGCCACTCAGGCCGAGGCCCTTGCGGTTCGGCTCGCCACCGGACCCACGCAGGCATTTCAGCGCATCAAAGCAGTATTTAATGTCGAGCCGCCCCGCACGCTCGGCGAACAACTGGCGCTCGAGGCGGACGCACAAGCCGAGCTCGGCGACACTGACGATTTCGGCGAGGGCGTGCAGGCGTTTCGTCTCAAACGCCCGCCGAAATTCACGGGGCGCTAGCCGGCGGACCACCGCAGTCACAATGCGATAACGCGGGGTTGGTAATAAAGATGGGGCGCCGCCATGCGCGCCCCTCGATTGATTAATAGGCTCTTCGTGATTTCGTATGGGTAAAAAAGGCTGCCTGATCACGATGCGAAGCCTATTTCTACAGAGTTTGAGCCACCTTGAGAAGGTGTAGAAAGTTGGCATGATGTACGAATGGCCAAATTACCCAAGCGCCGGCGGTGCGGCTCGGTGAAGCGCGAACGACTGGAGTTTTTGGTCGACAACGCTCTGCATACGAAGCGCTTTGCACTGTACGTGGGTCGGCGGTGCC
>JAYTXS010000110.1:0-20830 GCA_043742845.1 Gammaproteobacteria bacterium | reverse complement strand
GTCGTTTCGAATACGGTGATTCACTACCTAAGCCACAACGCCGATATCGTTCTGGACAATCAGCCTTCCTACCAGCTGCAGCAGGTCATTGACGGTGGTCTCGATGTCGCCGCCGCCTGGGGTCCCATGGCTGGCTACTACAAGACGGTGTTGCACGCGCCGTTGATCATCCAACCCGTGAACTTGATGGAGGACAAGGTTCCCATGGAGTTCGACATGGCACTCGCCGTGCCAAGAGGCCGGCCCGATATCAAGGCCGCGATCGAGACGGCGGTTGCCCAGCATAAGGACGAGATCAAGAAAATTCTGCAGGACTTCGGCGTGCCGCTGGTGAAGTGCGAGGAGTGTGCTGTTTCCGGGGATCTGCCCTCGCATGGACCTTACTTGCCGGATAAGCCTGAGGTACAGACCGCGGCGACCGCGGCGGCCGAAGCGATCGACGCGAAGGCGCGCGTCGCCAGAATGGCGGATCTGAAGAAATGGCTTGCGCACGGCGCGAATCCGGACGAAGAATTGAACAATGCCATCGTCGCTAACGACCTCGATCGGGTGCGTTACTTGCTGAGCCATGGGGCGCACGTCGATGCGGTTGACGGCGAGGGATATCCCGCCGTGATCAACGCATCGCGCTACGGATTCACGGCGGTGGCGACATATCTGGTCGAGCACAACGCGAGCCCGAATATTTCCGATCGAACGGGTTGGACGCCGCTCATGTATGCGGCCTGGAGCGATGATCCGGCATTAGCCGATATGTTGCTGATGCACGGCGCGAAACTCGATACGACCGAATATGAAGGCCTGACCTCGTTGGCCATTGCCGCGCAGAACGGCAAGGTGAAGGCGGCGCGGGCTTTGATCGCGGCGGGCGCTGACGTCAATGCGCCGGTGGCCAAGGGCGGCTACACGCCGCTGATGCTGGCCTCGATCGCAGGTTCGACCGAGCTTGCCGTCTCGCTGATCGAACATGGAGCCAAAGTGAACGCGACTAATCCCGGGGGTGTTACCGCTTTGATGATAGCCGCGGCCGGCAATCGTTCTGGCGTAGTGGGGTTGCTGCTGAAGTCAGGTGCCAATGTCAATGCACGCAGCGAGGACGGCCGCACGGCGCTGTCCATCGCCCAGGGCAACAACAGCGACGCGGTCGTCAAAATCCTACAAGATGCCACGCAGAACGTCGTCAACAAGTCAGGTTGAAATACGGAATGGTCAAAGGAGAGTTGCAGTGAGAAGAGGTGTTCTGGTGGTGGGCATTGTTGCGGTGTTCGCGGGTGTGGCTTCGCTTTGCATGCTCGGCCGGGTGTGGGCGGATACTGCGCCGGTGGCGGTCGATTACACCAAAATCTTGCCGGCTGACTTGGTGAAGAACACGCCGAAGGGAAAATTGGTGAATCCCTACAAAGACACTCAAGCTGACGTGGTCGCGGAGGGAGCCAAGTTTCTGCAGAGCTATTCCTGCAGCGGCTGCCACGGCGGCGGCGGCGGCGGCGGCATGTGTCCTGCGCTCACCAACGACATCTGGGTATATGGCGGAGATGACGACACTCTGTTTAGGCTGGTGACGCTTGGCAGCGATGAATTGCAAAAAGCGGGTTACACACGTATAGGCCGCGAAAACGTGGTGGGCCCCATGCCGCCGTTCGGCACCATCATTAAAAGTTCCGACGATATTTGGAAAATCCTGGTCTTCGTCCGGTCCAAGTACAACGGTGACCCTGCTTACAAGTTTGGCGCTCCGCCCGATCCACCGTAATATGTTGCATTGCAGATTGCGCCGGCGAGGCAAAGAGGCCAACCTTTAGGCAGGGGGTTGGGCCTTGGCGCGTGAGCGCACTTCTGTTGGTTTTTGGCAACAGATGGGGTCGGCGAGCAGGGACCGGCAATAAGACGGGGAGTGTCATGACGAACCTGAGCATCGCTACGAGCCACGCGTCGCGGATTCTTCACGTCGTCCAGAATGGGCTGCAGCCGGCGGGTATCGAGCCGCACGTGACGCGTTCCTGGAATCGATGTCTGCGCGAATACCGCATCGAACCATTGGCGCCGCGGCAAAATAGCGTGCTCAATTCCCAGTCGCTCAAGGAATTACAGCAGCGCATGGGCGAATTGCTGCCGGTGGCGCGCGCCGAGATGGAGAGTCTCTACGAGCAGATTGCGGGCTCAGGATTCGCTGTCATCCTGTCCGACACTCAAGGCGTCGTGCTGACCACCATCACCGACCCTGCTCTACAGCGCGAATTTCGCCAGGCGGGATTGTCGCTCGGCGCTTTGTGGGACGAACGCCACGAAGGCACCAACGGCATCGGCACCTGCTTGGCGGAGGGCTGCCCGGTCACTGTGCACCGCGAGGAACACTTTCGCGGCTACAATTTGTCATTGTCGTGCTCGGGAGCCCCGATCCTTGATCCGCACGGCTCGATTATCGCGGTGCTCGATGCATCGACGGCCAATTCCAGCGACAGCCGATTGATTCAGCGTCATACCATGGCTCTGGTCAACATGTCGGCGCATCTGATCTCGCGCTGGAATTTTCTGAACGAGTTCAGCCAGTCTTGGATACTGCGCTTTCATAGCCGGCCGGAATTCGTCGGTCTGTTGCATGAGGCCTTGGTCGCGATGGATGGGGCCGGCAAAATCATGGCGCTCAACGAAAGCGCGCTGCTGCAACTCGGCTGCTCGACACGCAAGGTGCTGGTCGGCGAGCCCATTGAGAAGTTCTTCCAGTTCGACTTCGCAACCCTCGAGCGGCGGGCGCAATTCGAACCCAGCACGATTTGGCCGGTGCGCGATCTGGCGCACGGCCGCCGCTTCTTTGCGATTGCGCGCGCGCCGCTGCGCCCGGCGGCACGCACGCTGGAACTGGCCACACCGAGCCCGGCAGCGACCACGCCCGAGGGCATTCGGCTGGGGCGCGGGCAGCACCACGTGGGCGAGGATGCGCAAATGCGCAAGAACCTCACTTTTGGCCGTCAGCTATTCGCGAAGCAGGTGCCCATACTTCTGCAAGGGGCCACCGGCACCGGCAAGGAGGCCTTCGCCAAGGCGCTGCATCACAGCGGGCTGTGGTGCGACAAGGCATTCGTGACGGTCAATTGCGCCGCCATACCGGAGAGCCTGATCGAGAGCGAGCTATTCGGCTACACGCGCGGCGCCTTCACCGGCGCCGTGAAAGAGGGCCGGGTCGGCAAGATTCTTCAATCCAATGGAGGCACGCTGTTCCTGGATGAAATCGGCGATATGCCGCTGATGCTGCAAACACGGCTGTTGCGCGTGATCGAGGAGCGCGAAGTCGTTCCACTCGGCAGCGATCAAGCCATACCGGTGAGTTTGCATGTGATCAGCGCCACGCATCGCGATATTCGCCAAATGATCCAGGGCGGTGAATTTCGCGAGGATCTGTACTACCGATTGAACGGCATTACGCTGCAACTGCCGCTGCTGCGCGACCGCGGCGACAAGGCGGATTTGATCCGCACCTTGCTGCAGGAAGAGAACGCGGATCAAGAGTCGATCGAGATTGCCGAAGACGCGTTCCAGAAATTGTTGGATTATTCCTGGCCGGGAAATATTCGCCAGCTGCGTAACGCGCTGCGAACCGCTTCGGCGCTGTGCCGCGACGGCATCATCCGGCTGTCGAATCTACCCCAGGAGATTTTGCATACCGAAACGCGAGTCATTGCACCGGCGGCTGCTGCGGCAAATCCGTACGGCGTTGCGGCGGCCATGAACCTGCCCTCGGCCGCGCTACGCGACGCCGAGTGTGCGGCGCTGTTGCGCGAGCTCGAAAGAATGCATTGGAATATCAGCCGCACCGCGCAGGCGTTGGGCATTAGCCGAAACACGCTGTACCGCAAGATTCACAAGCACAATATCGTGCTTGAGCAGTAGCGGGCGCCGGAGAAAGAGAGAGCGGCTCGGGCCGCACGGGATGTCCCGCGTGGCCCGAGCCGCAATTGACTCAAGATCGCTGCGAAACTAAGACTTCAAAACCCCCGACAATTTGGCAGAGTGTGTTGCCAGCGCGTCCATCAGCGGCGGATTCAAGCAGTCGTACGGTTCGAGTCCCAGTTCCTTCAAGCGGGCACGCACCGCACCCATGTTCGCCGGATCCGCGCCCGCTTCGATGATCGAGGAGACGAACGCCGCAAAACCCGGTGCCGCCCATCCCGACTCCGTCGACAACTCAGGGTGAACGAAATCGAGACCGTAGAACGCATGCTTGTTGTTCTCGATGCGCCCGAACAGATGAGTTCCGCACACTTTGCATGCATGGCGCTGAATCGTCTTGGAAGGATCGACAACGCCAAGCTTGTCGCCGTTCTGCGTGACCTTCACCTTGTCCTTCGACACCACCGCAATCATAGAGAACAACACGCCCTTCGGTCTCCAGCACTGGGTGCAGCCGCAGACATGGTTGTGCGCTACCTGCGCGCCGATCGATACTTTGACCGGCCTATCCGTGCACTTGCAGGTCAGGGTGCCTCCCGCGAAATCCTTCGATCCCTGCTTGACTCCGTTGTCGACCGACGGATGAATTGAAACTGCCATGATTCTTCCTCCCAATAGTTACCACAGTCCGTTCAGTACTTGATCACTGAACGGATTACCTTACCCGCATGCATCATCTCGAAGGCGTCATTGATCTTTTCCAACGGCAGCACTTCGCTGATCATTTCGTCGATCTTGATCTCGCCGCCGAGATACCGCTCCACATAGCCCGGCAATTGCGAACGGCCTTTGACACCGCCGAACGCCGAGCCGCGCCATACGCGACCGGTGACCAGCTGGAACGGACGAGTCGAGATTTCCTGGCCCGCTCCGGCGACGCCGATGATAACTGATTCGCCCCATCCCTTGTGACAACACTCGAGCGCAGAACGCATGACGTGAACATTGCCGATGCATTCGAATGAGTAGTCGACGCCGCCGTTGGTCAGATCGACAATGACCTGCTGAATGGGCTTGTCGTAATCCTTCGGGTTGACATAGTCCGTCGCGCCCAAGGACTTGGCCATGGTCCATTTACTCGGGTTCAAATCGACCGCGATGATGCGCGACGCTTTGGCCATCACGGCGCCTTGCACCACCGACAGGCCGATGCCGCCGAGGCCAAATACCGCAACCGTCGAACCCGGGGTGACCTTCGCGGTATTCAGCACCGCTCCGATGCCGGTGGTGATGCCGCAGCCCAGAAGGCACACTTTGTCGAGCGGCGCTTTCGGGTTGATCTTCGCCACCGATATTTCCGGCAGCACGGTGTATTCGGAGAATGTACTGGTCCCCATGTAGTGCAGCAGCGGCTTGCCTTTGAACGAAAAGCGCGACGTGCCGTCCGGCATGACGCCCTTACCCTGGGTAACGCGGATTCTCTGGCACAGATTGGTCTTGCCCGACAGACAGTACTCGCAGGTTCCGCACTCGGGCGTGTAGAGAGGAATGACGTGATCGCCGGCCTTGACGCTGGTCACGCCGGCTCCCACCTCCTCGACGATACCACCGCCTTCGTGACCTAGAATCACGGGGAACAGTCCTTCGGGATCCGCACCCGACAGCGTAAAGGCATCGGTGTGGCATACGCCGGTGGCGACGATGCGCACCAGCACCTCGCCGGCTTTCGGTCCTTCCAGATCGACTTCTTCGATGCTCAGGGGTTTATCGGCTTCGAAGGCAACAGCCGCTCGGGTCTTCATCTCATGCAACTCCTCAATCAGGTGCGCCTTTAAGCCGACCGTGGTGTTCACCGACAAGCAGCAAGCGTGCCAGCCTAGGGTCATGAGCACATAACGCTGTTCGATCAATTACTTGCGCTGCAAGACATAATGCAAGTCGTTGATTGCGGAGCCGGGTGTTTCTGATCCGCAACAGTTTGTGCTTCAAAAATGTAGCAGCCTCGCCTGTATCTAATCCAACACAGAGTGCGACAAATCTGATGCTCGAGCGTGACACTGATGTGCCGGTAGGCGCCATGGGCGCCGTACATCATTTGCTGTAAAACCACAGGCGGGTACGTACGCAACAAAAGCAAGGGCTTCTTGCGGGCCCATTCGCCGAATGCCCAATTTCTGGCGGGTTTCACGGTCGCTTTTAACCCGGCAGCATGCCCATGAGCCTTTGCCCGGGACTTTGCATTCATCCCGGGTTGCTCCATTGGTACGCCTCTTGCAGTCCTCACCTGAGGCTTCCCCGGCGCCAGGTGGCGTTTGGCGGCTGAGGGAAAAGCTGCGGTTGGTTGTGACGACAACGTTGCGACCTTCAACGTCACGACAAAGAGCTCGAAACGGAGGGAGTTTTCATGAATAAGCGTACCAAGCTTGTTATCGCAGCCGGCGCCGCGATTTGGATGATTCCGATGACCCGCGCACTCGCGGGAATCGATGTGGCCGCCGGTGACTGGAAGATCGATTTTTCCGGCAATGTAAATGCATTTTATGTGGGCACTAGTTGCGACACTCCGGGCGCAACGACGACAGGCGGAACGGGCGGTTTGGCTTGCGTCGGTGATCACTCGGCATCGGTGCGCAACGGCCTGTTACCGGCCGCGCTGGTGTTCAGTGCCACTACGCGTCAAGCAGACTTCGATATCGACGTGACCATTGGCTTTTACCCAGGAATCAACAGTTCCTTGGGAGGCGCCGTCAACGGCGCGGCCAATCCGTCGGCACTGCAGTCGCCGGGCATCGATGCACGCCAAGTCTACTTTACCTTCGGCGACGCCAGCTGGGGCACGGTGAAGTTGGGCCGCGACATCGGCCTGTTCGGTAAAGATGCCATTCTCACTGATATGACTCTACTCGGAGTCGGCACCGCCTCGGGCAATGCCGCTCCCAGCAATACCAGCCTTGGCCGTATCGGCATCGGCTACATTTATACAGACTGGGAGCCGCAGATCACTTACACGACGCCGAGCCTCGGCGGGTTCACCGGGTCCATCGGTGTGTTTCAGCCGCTGGACCCCTTAGATGGAACGGGATATGCATCGCACAACGCGCCGCAGATCCAACTCGGGGGCGCCTTCGCCTGGGGCGATGCAAAGACCGACGCCTTGACCGGCAAGGTGTGGGTCGATGTCGTCAGTCAGAAATTGAAGCTTAATTCGTCGCAGACACCGCTCCCCGGTCAAGCCACGAGCTACACGGGCACGGCCGTCGACGGCGGCGTTAAATTGGATGTCAGCGGCTTCGAGGGCGTGGTGTACGGGTACACCGGCAAAGGCGTCGGCACCACGGGCTTGTACTACCTGGCGACGTCCGCGCTGGGCGAGAAGCGCAAGTCGGATGGCGGTTACTTACAAGCGACCTACAAATTCGACAAGCTGAAGGTGGGCCTGAGCTACGGCGTATCGGACCTGAAGCTCGCCGATGACGAGCAAGCGTTCCAAAATGCCGGCTGTTCCCCGCTCGGGTTTGTCCCGGGGTGCTTGGTCAAGCGCAATAAGTCGGGCGTGTTCGGCTTGTACTACAGCCTGACAAAGAGCATCACGCTGGTGGGCGAATACGTCGATACCAAGGCAAGCGCCTGGAACGGCGATTCCGCGACGCAGAAAGATGTCGCGCTTGGCGGCATCCTGTTCTTCTGACCTCTAAAATCGGCGGCGCGAGCGTCGCGCCGCCGATTTTTGTTTGACTTGTGCGACACTGGGGACATGCCCATTCGTACCACCCAGGTCTTCATTGCCGCCGCGTGTTGCCTGGGCCTGGGTCTGCTTGCGGCACCATCGCGGGCGCTGGAGGAGGCAGCGCAGCCGTCGGGGAGTGCATGGCAGCTGCTGCGCGCTGAGTATTACGGCGAGCGGTTCATGGGCGAGGTCGACGAGGCCTTTATGAGCTTGGAGGTGCCGGCCAATACGCCGGACCCCGCTGCGACTCCGCTGACCTTGCGCTTCGCGGACGACGATCATCGGCGCATCAAGCGGGTGCGGGTGTTCATCGACAACAATCCATCGCCGTTGGTTGCCACTTTCGACTTTCCGGGCACGCCGGTGACTGAAATCAACATGCGCGTGCGCGTCGATCGATTCACCTCGGTACGGGCTATCGCCGAAACGTCCGACGGCGGCTTGGAGATGCGCAGCGGCTGGGTGAAAGCGAGCGGTGGTTGTTCAGCGCCGCCCGGCGCGGCGGCGGGCGGGGTGCTCGGCGAAATCCGCGTGCGCCCGGCTGCAGATTCGAAGTCTCTGCAGGTCGGCATTCGGCATCCCAACGCCTCCGGCTTTCAAATCGATCCACGAACCGGGGATCCCATTCCGGCCCACTACATATCGCACATTCGCGTGACTGCCGGCGGCAGCGCGTTGCTGGACGCAGATACCGGCATCTCGATCTCAGAGAATCCGGCGCTGCGAATTGCCACCGACCGGCCACTGGCCATGCCTATCAGCGTCGATGCGCTAGACTCAGAGACGCAGGCACACTACACCGCGTCCAATGGGAGCCGCTGAGCCACGCATCGCCCTCGGGCTGCTTTGCGGGCTGCTTTGCGGGCTGCTGGTGTGCGCCGCAAACGTCGGCTACTGTTTCAACCTGAGCGAGCCCAGTGCGGGGATTTTCGTCCATACCGGACGGCAGTTGGCGCTCGACGCGCCCGGTCATGATGACATCGCCAACATTGGCTTCATCGTCGGCAAGCAATGCGTCGCCGTGATCGACACCGGCGGATCGATCCGCGTCGGCCGCGAGTTGCGCGCAGCAGTCATGCAGCATACGTCGCTGCCGATCTGCTATGTGATCAATACCCACGTGCACGTCGATCACGTGCTCGGCAACTTCGTATTCAAAGTCGACCGGCCCAGTTTCATCGGCCATGCGGCGCTGACCCAGGCGATGGCGCGCAGCCGAGAATTCTTCATCACGCAGTACGGCGGCGATCTGGATGCTCCGCCGTCCGCGGCTCAGATCATCGAACCGGACCGGGTGGTGGAACGCGAACTTACGTTGGACCTCGGCGGGAGGCGCTTGCAGCTGCGGGCCTGGCCGACGGCGCACACCGACTGTGATCTTTCGGTGTTCGACGAACAAACGGCCACGCTATGGACGGGCGACCTAGTGTTTCGCGAACGCCTACCGGCGTTGGACGGTAGCCTCAAGGGCTGGCTGTCGATGCTGGATGAACTCACGCGCATGAAGGTCACGCTGGCCGTGCCGGGGCATGGGCGCGTCACGCGCGATCTCAAATCGGCGATCATTTCAGAGCGCGAGTACTTACAGGCTTTGGCAACAGGCATCCGCGGCGAGCTGTCCGAGGGCAAGTCTCTGGAGCACGCGATCGAGCACGTGGCTGCGGCGCAGAAACCGCGTTGGCTGCTGTGGGACTCGGTGCATCCACACAACGTGGTGCGCGCCTATGAGGAGCTGGAATGGGAGTGAGGCGCCGGACCTTTCTGCGGCTGTCGGCGGGCGCCGCCGCAGCGGCGGTACTGAGCCGGACTCATGCACGGACTCCGAGATCACCGCTCACAGCCAAAGTGCTCGTCGTGGGCGGCGGCTTCGCCGGATCGACATGCGCGCTGAGCCTGCGCCGGTTGCATCCATCCTTGAATGTCACCTTGGTCGATCCGGACGATCACTACGTCACCTGCCCGATGAGCAATGCGGCGCTGGTGGGGTTGCGCGATTTCGACTCTATGACGGTGTCGCGGCGCGGCCTCGAGCATGCCGGGGTCACCTACGTGCATGACCGAGTGAGCGCGATCGACTCGCGGCGGCGCCGTGCGCGTCTTGCCGGTGGCGGGGCGCTCGCCTACGATCGCCTGGTCGTGGCGCCCGGGATACGCTTGCTGTGGGGAACGCCGCAAGGCTATGACGAGGCCGCGGCCCTCATCATGCCGCATGCATGGCAGGCGGGGCGGCAGACGCAAATCTTGGCGGCGCAGTTACGCGGGATGCGCAACGGCGGGGTGGCCGCGATCAGCGTGCCGGCAGGTCCGATGCGCTGTCCGCCGGGTCCATTCGAACGCGCCAGCCTGATCGCCGGTTATTTGCGGCTTAACAAACCGCGCTCCAAAGTGCTGATATTCGATGCCAATAACCATTTTCCCAGGCAGGACGCTTTCACCGATGCCTGGCGTGCCTTGTATCCAGGAATGATCGAGTGGATTCCGGTCACCGAGGATGGAGCGGTGGTGCGGGTCGCGCCCGCGCAAATGACGTTGTACACCGCGCACGCCGCACATCGCGTCGATGTGGCCAACATCATCCCGCCGCAGGCGCCCGGCGTGCTCGCGGCGCAGGCTGGTTTGGCTGCCGATCACGGTTGGTGTCCGATCAAGCCGCAGTCCTTTGAGTCCCAGTTGAGCGACGGCGTGCACGTGATCGGCGACGCCTGTATTGCGGATCCCATGCCGAAGTCCGCCTCGGCGGCGAGCTCTCAGGCCAAGCAGTGCGCACTGGCCATCGTCGCGTCGCTCGAGGGTCGCGAAGCGCCGGCGCCGAATTTCGAGAGTGTGTGTTATAGCTTGCTGGAGCAAGGCAGCGCGCTGTCCATCCGCGGCCGATTCCGGGTCGTTGAGGGGCTGATCGAGCAGACGCAGGGAGCCGAGGATTCGCAGCCCGTGAGTGTCGCGCAGGAAGCGCGCAATGCGGACGATTGGTACCGGCACATCGTGCAGGACGCTTTCGGCGGAGCTAGTGCTGCGGGCTCGTGAGCTTCTGCCATCCCTGACGGGCGCGCTCGATACTGGCGTGCGGGTTGTCGAGGAAGTACTCCAGCGAAGTGCCGCTTGAGAAGCAATAGCGCCTGCCGTCGTCCGGATTGATCCAATTCAGGGAACAGTCCGCCTTGATTCTCGCGCCTGCCGCCACGCCGAGCGGGTCCAGGCTATCGAACTCGCCACGCATCGCCGTGGGTGGCACAACCGCCTTCCAAATGCCCGTACCGTGAACCGCGGCAGCGGCTGTGATTTGCGCAAAGCAGTCTCCGGCGCTGGATCCTAGGAGTAGCAGCACAAGCAGGCAAGTAGAGGCGCAGCGCCACGTGAGCATGCCTGCATTCCACCAAGAACTTACGCTAATTACAACTGTTTCAGTTCTGAAACACTGGTTTTCCGAGGGCAATCGGGCGAATATCCCATTAAAAAGGGGAATGATTCCTTGCTGATTTCGAGACTAAAACCCGGTGCTCTGTTTTGCATGCTCGGAATATCCGCCGGCTGCGCCCACTACCAGGCTGCGCCGCTGACGCCCGCGCATAGCGCCGATGTGTTCGCGGCACGCAGGCTTACCGATGTCGCCACGCGTGACAAGCTTGCGCACCTCATGCCGCAGCCGGCCGGCGCTTGGCCGCCGCAAGCATGGGATCGCGCCGAATTGCTGGCCGTGGCGTTGACGCAGAATCCGCAGCTGGCAGTGTCGAGGTCCGAGGTGGTAGCGGCGCTGTCGCGCGAGGTCAGCGCAGCGCGGGGCGCCAATCCCGATCTCACGCTGCGGTCCGAATACGCGCGCCATGACCCCCATCCCTGGCTGTATGGCGTGAGCTTGAATTGGCTTTTGCGCTCACCTGAACGCCGCCGCCTGGATCTCCAGATCGCCGCGCTCGATACCGGAAACGTGCGATTGCAGCTGATGGACCAGGCCTGGGCCGTGCGCAGCGCCTTGGCCGCAGCGCTGTCCGACTGGGAGAGTGCGCGCCGCCGTCTGCAGCTGATCGTGAAGCTGGCTGCCGCGCAGGATCGGCTGCTCGTCCTCGAGCGCCAAAGAGTCAAGGCGGGCGAGGATGCGCCTAATGAGCTCTTGATCAATGAGCAGGCGCGCATCCAAGTTGAGCAACAACAGTCGGGATTGCGCGAGGCCATGGAGGCAGCGCAAGTCGCCGCAGCCAAGGCGCTCGGCTTGCCGCCGCAGGCGTTGGACGGTGTCCTGATCGCCTGGCCGGAGTGGGGCGAGCCGCCGCCGGTGGACGACAATGCGCGCGACCGAACCCGCGAACAGGCGCTGCTATCGCGCGCCGATCTGGCGCAGGCAATCGGCGAGTACGCGGCCGCGGAAGCGAAATTACAGCAGTCGGTAGTCCGCCAGTATCCACAGTTCGTGCTATCACCGGGCTACTACTGGGATCATGGCATCGCCAAGTTTCCCTTCGATGTGGGGTTCGCGTTGCCGCTCAACCGCAACCGCGGCGAGATTGCGGAGGCGCGTGCCGGCCGCGAGCTGGCCGGGCAGCGCATGCTTGCTCTGCAGGCGAGCATTTACAGCGAGATCGTGGCCGCGGAGCGTGCCGAGCACATTGCCCGTGCCGGCGCGGATGCGGCCGAGCGGCAGTTGGATGCTGCGCGCCGCCAGCAGCAAACCACCGATCTGTCGTTGCGCCTGGGAGCAGCCGAGGTTCAGGATCAGCTCGGCGTGGAAATACTCGCCATGCGCGCCGAATTCGGGGTACTTGAGATGCGCGCCCAGTTGCAGGCCTCGCGCAATAACCTCGAGGACGTCCTGCACGCACCGTTGTCCGGTCCGGAACTTGCGCTTGCGGAATCGATGTCATCACTGGTTTCCGGAGCCGCATTATGAGGACCCTGTTATTTCTCCTGCTGCCGGGCATCTGCTGTGCGCTGCTCGGCGCGCAGGTGCTCGCGCAAGGCGACGACGACGACAAGGCGCCTGCCGGAGTCCAGGCCTACGCTGCGCCGAGTCTTAACGACGAACAGCAGCGCGCTGTCGGCATCGGCGTGGCTCATCCGCTCGCGGCAAAGGCGCCGCAACGAATCGAGGCGCTGGGCTTGGTGCTGGATGTGACGGCGCTGGTCTTGGATCTGGGAGACGCTGCCGCCGCGGATGCCGCGGAGCACTCGGTGTCGGCGGAGCTGGCGCGATTACGTGCCTTGCACGACGGTGGCGCCGGAGCTTCGGTCAAAATGCTCGAAGCGGCCCAGGCAGAGCAGGCGAAGGCGCAGGCTCAGGCGCAGATCGCGGCCGCGCGCTTCGCGTTGCACTGGGGTCCGCTGGCCGCGCTGCCGGGCGGCGCTCGCCAAAGACTCATCGAGGCTGCGGTGAGCGGCCGCACATTGCTGTTGCGTGCCGACTTGCCGGGCCGGCACGTCTTGGGCGCCTATCAGGGTAAGGCGTTGCTGGATGTCGATGGGATTCAGGTCCCGGGACATGTGCTGGGGGCGCTGCGGCAAACCAGCGAATTGCAGAGCGCCGCACTGCTCATCGAAGTGCCGCATGCGCCGTCGGGTTTGGGTGCCGGCGCGCGCATACCGGTGGCGCTGCTGACCAGCGAGCGCTCCGCAATGCTGCTGCCGCGCGCCGCACTGCTCTACGACGAGAAAGGCTCCTACGTCTTCAAACAATTGGCGAAGCAGACCGCGACCGAGAGCACGCGCTACGCACCGGTCAAAGTACACCTACTGCTGGCTCTCGGGGACGGTTGGCTGGTCGATGGCGTCGATGACGATGACAACATCGTCGTGCACGGCGCTGGTGTTCTGTGGTCGCTGCTGGGAGTGGGCGCTCAGCAGCACGATGACGATGACGACTAGGTAGGAGCTCAACAGTGCTTGCCGCCATCGTTCGCGCCTCTCTGCGCAATCCACGCATTATTACCGCGCTCACCTGTCTTATCGCCGCATTGGGGCTGGCTGCGCTGGCCAGGGCCCGATTCGATGTGTTCCCTGACTTCGCGCCGCCGCATGTGCTGGTGCAGACCGAGGCACCCGGCTTGGACGCCACGCAGGTTGAGGCGCTGGTCACGCGGCCGCTGGAGGCATTGCTGGCCGGCACGGAGAATGTGAAGACGGTGCGGTCGACTTCGAGCCAAGGGCTGTCGGCAATTCAAGTGGTATTCGATCGTGGCGGCGACCCGTACCGGCAGCGCCAGGTGGTCACCGAGCGCCTGGCGGAGTTCGTCGGCATGCTGCCGCAGGGTGTGGGCGCGCCGCTGCTGTCGCCGCTGAGCTCCTCCATGGAGTACCTCGTGCACTTCGGTTACACGAGTGAGCGGCTCTCGCCGGTGGAACTGCGCGACGTGGTGCAATGGACGGTCAAACCGCAGATTCTCGCGGTGCCAGGCGTGGCGCAGGCGCAAATATTCGGCGGCGAGGTGCGCGAACGTCAGATTGAAGTCGATGCTGCGAAACTGGCCGCCGCCGGTCTGACTCTCGATGATGTACTGGCTGCCGCTAAGCGCGCCACCGGCCTGATCGGCGGAGGGTATTTCGAAACCCCCACCCAGCGCATCGTGATTCAAGCGCAAGCGCCGGGCGCCACGCTCGAGGCGCTGGCACAGGCGGTGGTTGGCACGCGCGAAGGGTTGCCGCTGCGTCTGTCGGATATTGCGACGCTGCGCGAAGGCGCCGAGCCGCGCTTCGGCGATGCCTTGATCTCCGGCAAGCCGGGTATTCTCATCGAGACCTCAACGCAATTCGGCGCCAATACACTGGAAGTTACCAGGGCGCTGGAGCAGCGACTCGATGCCATGGCACCGGCACTCGCCAAGCAAGGCGTGACCTACCATCCTGCGCTGCTGCGCCCGGCCAGCTTCATTGAAAGCGCCATCGAGAAGCTGCGCAATTCTTTGGCCATCGGCGCCGTGCTGGTAGTCGCGCTGCTGTTGCTTACGCTGCGCGACTGGCGCGGTGCGCTGGTCTCCTTTAGCGCAATACCGCTCGCTCTGTTGACGACGGTATGGATTCTGGAAGCCTGGGGGTTGTCTCTCAACACCATGACGCTGGGCGGCCTGGTGGTTGCGCTCGGCGTGGTGGTCGACGATGCCGTCATCGACGTCGAGAACATCCTGCGCCGACGACGCAGCGCCGCGCGGGATGCGGCTATCAGCGAGCTGTTCATGGGCGCGTCGCTCGAAGTACGGCGGCCGGTGTTCTACGCAACCGCGGCGGTTGCGGTGGCGTTCCTGCCCATATTGATGATGTCCGGACTGCAAGGCGCCTTCTTTCGGCCGCTGTCGATCTCCTTCCTGCTTGCGGTAGGCCTGTCCTTGTTGGTCGCCATGAGCGCAACGCCGGCCCTGTGCGCGCTGGTGATGACGCGGCACATTCCGAAGTGCGAGGCGGCCTTTCTGCAGCACTTGAAACGCCGGCAGCTGCTGGCGATTGACTGGCTGAGCAAGCGGCCGCGTGCGCTCGTTGCCATCGTTCTCGCGAGCGGCGTCGCGGGAATCATTTTCCTGCCCTTGCTCGGCGCGCGCCTGCTGCCGGATTTCCGCGAGAACTACTTGATTGCGCACGCCTCGCTGCGTCCCGGAATCTCATTGGCTGAGACCACCCGCGTCGGAGAAATGATCTCCAAGGGACTCACGGCGATCCCGGGCGTCAAGAGCGTCGCCGAGCAGATCGGCCGTGCCGAAAACGGTCAGGATCCCGATGCGCCGAACAAGAGTGAATTCGAGGTGCAAATCGATCCGCAGCGAGGGCATAGCGCGAGCGAAATCGACGCCGCGATCCGCGATGTGTTCGATGATTACCCGAATCAACTCGTGGAAATCTACTCGGTGCTCGCCGAGCGCATCGGCGAGACGCTCTCCGGCGAGTCCGCACCTTTTTCGATCAGCGTCATGGGCTCGGATCTCGATGTCGATGATCGCGTCGGAGCGCAGATCGTCGAGGTGCTGCAGCACCTGCCTGACAGCGGCAGCGTTCGCCTGATAGTCCCGCCGCGCGAGGTCGAGATGCACGTGGAATTACTGCCGGCACAAATGGCGATCTACGGCTTGCAGGCGGCGGATGTGCTGCAGACCATCAACGCGGCCTACCATGGCAGCAAGGCGGCCGAGCTCAATCAGGCGGATCGCAGCGTGCCGGTGGTGGTGCGCATAGCGGGCGCCGCCGCGGATCCTGACTCGGTGGGGGCGCTGCTGCTGCGCGGGCGCGACGGTGCTGTGACGCCGCTGTCCAGCGTTGCCAGGATCAGCACTCCCTTGGCGCGCAGCCTGATCGATCACCAGGACGGACTGCGGCGCCAGATCGTGGTGGCAGCGCCGAAGGGCTCGGATCAGGCGGGCTATGCACAAGCGGCACGCGCCGCCGTCGCGGCCAAAGTGCAGCTGCCGCCGGGAGTATTTTTGCGCTACGGCGGCGCCGCTGAGGCGCAGACCGATGCCAGAAATGAGTTACTGCTGCATTCAGCCGCGGCACTGGTGCTGATCGTGCTGTTGCTGGCTCTTGCGTTTGGCCATGCACGGCATGTGCTGCTGGTACTGCTGTCGCTGCCGAGCACGCTGATCGGCGGCGTCGCGGCCGTGGCCGTGACCGGAGGTACGCTGACTCTAGGGGCCATGGTCGGCTTCGTCGCTCTTTTCGGGATGGCGGCGCGCAATACCATTCTGCTGGTGTCTCACTATGACCACCTGGTACACGTGGAGGCGCAGCAATGGAACCTGCAAACGGCGTCGCGCGGTGCCGAGGAACGGTTGACGCCGGTGTTACTCACCGCCTTGCTCACGGGTTTGGCACTATTGCCGGTGGCATTGCAGTTGCATCAACCCGGTCACGAGATCGAGGGTCCGATGGCAGTGGTAATTCTCGGCGGCTTGGTGTCTTCTACGCTGGTGAGCCTGCTGCTCATTCCGCCACTGGCGGCACGCTGGCTGCGACCATCGGTTTAATGGGAGTTGCTATGAACACTAATTTTACGAGGACATGGTCAATGAAAATCAAATCTGCAATTGTAATGGGCCTATCTGTGTTGGCCTGCGGCTATGCCATGGCGGCGGCACCCATGCTCACGACCAGCAAGACGATCAGCATCGATGCACCGGCGGGGAAGGTATGGGATCTGAGCAAGGACTTCAACGGGCTGAACACGTGGCATCCGGCATTGGCTTCCGATGAGATCGTCGAAGGCAAGAACAATGTCGTCGGCGCCGTACGTCTGCTGACGCTGAAGGGTGGCGGGACGATCAAGGAAAAGCTGCTCGCGTACGACGCGAAAAGACGATCGTTCAAATATGCCATCGTCGAAAGTGTACTGCCGGTGAGCGACTATTCGTCCACGTTCGTGGTCAGGTCCGACGGTAAGGGAAAATCCAAGGTGGTGTGGTCCGGTCACTTCAAGCGTAAGAACGTCGGCGACAATCCCGGCGACAAAGAGAACGACCAGACCGCGATCGATACCATCAACGGCGTGTACCAGGGCGGTTTGGACACCTTGAAGAAGATGGCCGAAGGAAAGTAGGCACCACTTAAGGAGTCATTGGCGCGACGGCGGAGCGTCGGCCCGGCGGGGTTCGCCGGGCCTGTGAGTTTATAGGGTGCGAAGTGGCGGGTTACGTCGCGGGGGACTATGATGTGGTCCATCCTGTTTGAGCCCATGCAATGAACGCCCTAGATTCGTTCCATCCTGCCGTTGCCGCGTGGTTCTCGCGGACTTTCGATGCGCCAACGCCCGCGCAGGAGCAGGCATGGCCGGCTCTGCGGGCAGGGCAGCATGTGCTGGTAGCTGCTCCAACGGGATCGGGCAAGACCTTTGCGGCCTTTCTTGCCGCCATTGACCAATTGGTCAGAGAGGGACTGCAGAGTCCGCTGCCCGACGAAACTCGCATCGTCTATATATCGCCGCTGAAGGCTCTGTCGAACGATATTCAACGCAATCTCGACGAGCCGCTGCAGGGCATTCGTGAGGAACTCGCGGCGTTGGGGCTGCCGGATGTGGCTATCCGCGCGATGGTGCGCACCGGGGATACGTCGCAGTCCGACCGTGCGGGTATGCGGCGCAGGGCGCCGCACATCGTCGTGACCACTCCTGAGTCGCTCTATATATTGCTGGGTTCCGAGTCGGGCCGCGGCATGCTTGCCACCTGCCGCACGGTCATCGTCGATGAGATTCATGCCATTGCCGGCAACAAGCGGGGCGCGCATCTGGCGCTGTCGCTGCAGCGTTTGCAGGCGCTCACGGGGCCGGCGTTGAGGCGCGTGGGATTGTCGGCGACGCAGAATCCCATCGAAGAGGTGGCGCGGTTTCTGATCGGCGCTGCCGCGGATGCCGGCCGTTGCACCATCATCGATAGCGGCCATGCGCGCAGCCGCGATTTGGCTTTGGAGCTACCGCCAGCGCCGCTCGAGCCCGTGATGTCGGGCGAGGTGTGGACGCAGGTCTACGATCGGCTGGCGATACTGGCGCGTGAACACCGCACCACGCTGGTGTTCGTCAATACCCGGCGCCTGACCGAACGCTTGGCGCGTCACCTGTCCGAGCGATTGGGCGAGGAGAATATCGCCGCGCATCACGGCAGCCTCTCCAAGGAACGGCGTCTACACGCTGAACAGCGCTTGAAGCGCGGTGAATTGAAGGTACTGGTGGCGACCGCTTCGCTGGAACTCGGCATCGATATCGGCGACGTGGATCTCGTCTGTCAGATTGGTTCGACGCGCTCCATCAATGCTTTTCTGCAGCGCGTCGGCCGTGCCGGTCACTCGGTCGGAGGCATTTCCAAGGGCCGGCTGTTTCCGCTGTCGCGCGACGAGTTGGTGGAGTGCGCGGCGCTGCTGGATGCAGTGAGGCGCGGCGAGTTGGATCGCCTGGTCATCCCGACGAATGCCCTCGATGTCCTGGCTCAGCAGATAACCGCCGAGGTTGCGGCGTGCGAATCGGGCGAGGACGAGTTGTTCGACCTCATGCGCGGCGCGTATCCCTATCGCTCACTCAAGCGCGAAGAGTTCGACGAGTGCGTGAAAATGTTGGCCGACGGGTTCAGCACCCGGCGCGGGCGTCGAGCGGCGCTGCTGCATCACGACGCGGTCAATAAGATGTTGCGGCCGCGCAAGGGTACCCGGTTGACCGCCATCACTTCCGGTGGCGCCATTCCCGATAACGCCGACTACAAAGTCATGCTGGAGCCCGAAGGGCATCTGGTCGGCACCGTCAATGAGGATTTTGCAGTCGAGAGCCTGCAGGGCGATGTTTTCCAGTTGGGGAACACCTCGTACAAAATCTTGCGGGTCGAGCGCGGCACGGTGCGTGTCGAGGATGCGCATGGCCAGCCGCCTTCCATCCCGTTCTGGCTGGGCGAGGCTCCGGGCCGTACCGAGGAGCTGTCGGCGGCCGTATCGAGATTCAAGAAGGAAATCGAGCAGCGATTGGTGAGCGCGAGGGCGGGAGAGATTGCCGGCGGCGCCGCCATGTCGTGGCTGATCGAGACAGTGGGGCTCGATGAGACGGCGGCCTTGCAACTCGTTCAATACTTAGGCGCCGGGCGCGCGGCTTTAGGTTGCCTGCCCACTTTCGACACGGTGGTGTTCGAGCGCTTCTTCGATGAATCCGGCGGCATGCAGCTGGTCATTCACTCGCCCTTCGGCAGCCGTGTGAATCGCGCCTGGGGATTGTCCTTGCGCAAGCGATTTTGCCGCACTTTCAATTTCGAATTACAGGCGGCGGCGACCGAGGATCACATCGTGCTGTCGTTGACGCACGCGCATAGTTTCGAGTTGGCTGAGGCTGCGCGCTATTTGAACTCCAATACGGTCCGTCCCGTGCTGGTGCAGGCATTGTGTGCGGCGCCGATGTTCGAGGTGCGCTGGCGTTGGGATGCGGGCATTTCTCTCGCGCTGCCGCGCTTTCGCGGCGGCAAGAAAATTCCGCCGCAAATCGCGCGCATGAATGCAGAGGATCTGCTGGCCTCGGTATTCCCTGACCAAGTAGCCTGTGCGGAGAATTTGCCCGGCGAAATCGAGATACCCGAGCATCCGCTGGTGCGGCAGACGATTCGCGACTGCCTCGAGGACGCCATGGATATCGACCGCTTCGAGAGCGTGTTGCGTGGGCTCGAAAATGGCGCCATCCGAGTGGCCGCTTGCGATCTCACCGAGCCGTCGCCGCTGGCGCTGGAGGCCTTGAATGCCCGTCCCTATGCGTATCTCGATGATGCGCCACTCGAGGAGAGGCGCACCCAGGCCGTCATGAGCCGTCGCTGGCTCGACCCTGAGTCTGCCGCCGATCTGGGCAAGCTCGATCCACAGGCCATCGCACGAGTGCGCGCGGAGGCGTGGCCGGACGCGACGAACGCCGATGAGTTGCACGATGCCTTGTTGTGGTTGACCTACATGACGGAGGAGGAGGTGCTGCGCAACGCGGCGTGGCCGCCGCTGCTGGATGCGCTGACCGTGCAGGGGCGTGTGGCGCGAATGCCCTGCGGACAGGCTGCCCTGTGGGTCGCGACGGAAAGACGTGCGCTGTTCGATCCGGCGCCGATTTGCGACGAGTCGATGGTGGAAATCGTCCGCGGACGCCTCGAGGGATTGGGACCGGTAACCGTGTCGGCCATGGCCGATTCTCTGGGCGTACCCGCGTCACGGATCAGCATCGCTTGCGCGGCGCTCGAGGCGGAAGGATTCGCCATGCGTGGGCATTTCACCGATATGGCAGCCGATGAGTGGTGCGAGCGTCGCTTGCTGGCGCGAATACATCGTTACACAGTGAAGCGGCTGCGTGCCGAAATCGAACCCGTACAGGCCCGAGAATTCATTCGCTTCCTGTGCGAGTGGCAGCACGTGCTGCCCGAGGCGCGCATGCAGGGATCCGACGCCTTGGCGGCGGTGCTGGCGCAACTCGAAGGTTTCGAGGCACCGGCTGCTGCTTGGGAGACCGAGGTCTTGCCCTCGCGCATGGTGGAGTACGAGCCGCAGTGGCTGGACGAGCATTGCCGTGCGGGGCGGGTCATCTGGGCGCGTCTCGCCGCACGCATGTCGCAATCTGCCGCACAAGGCGCGGACCCGGACCGCGGCCGTGGCGCTTCGCCGGTGCGCTCCACGCCCATCACCTTGCTGTCGCGCCGCAATGTGCCGCTGTGGGCCGCGCTGACCGATCAATCTGACCTGGCCCATTTGACGTCCCGAGGTCAGGTTGTGGCGGATTTCCTGCGCGAGCACGGCGCTTCGTTCTTCGACGAAATC
>JAYTXS010000109.1:0-2314 GCA_043742845.1 Gammaproteobacteria bacterium | reverse complement strand
GCGATCACCACGCTGTTGCCGTCGGGCTGGCGGTTGGCAGCGGCTTCGCCCGGAAGCAGGTAGATTTCTGGCGCAATCAATGTATCGGCGCCGGCATGGCGCGCCAGCAAAACGGCGGCCAGCGCGAGCATTCGAAGCGTCACAGGCGCAAGTCTCCGGACGCCGCGATCGCCGTGCGCAGCGCGGCCGCGTCCTGAGTTGCATTGCCCTCGATGCGTCGCACGATGCGACCGGAGCTGTCGGCGATGAGGACGGTCGGGACGTCATTGACTCGAAACATCTGATAGATCTCGCCGGAAGCATCCAAGGTCAGGGGTATGGTGATTTTGTGGGTCTTTCGATACTGCTGCAGCGCCTGCGCATCGGCCCACAAACCGGACGCAATGCCCAGCCAACGTACCCGGGGATCCGCGCTCAATTCGCTGATCTGCAGGCGGGCGCTGCGGCAATTCGCGGCGACGTCGGGCCGGGTAGTCGCAAGATAGGATTCACACCAAGGCGAGGAAAAAACCAATCCGGTGAGCGTGCCAGGCGGCGTGCTGCGGCGAAATTCGAAGCGCTGACCGCCGAGGGTCCGCAATGACCGATTGGGGAGCAGATCTGCGACGGCCACAGTCGGGGCGCCGTTCGCCGTCAGCATTGCCGCAGACCTCGGAGCACCTCCGCCGGGCGCGCGAGCCGCAATCAAGGCTTCATCGAGAGCCTGATCGGCAAGATGTCCGGCATAGAGAATGCGGCCGTCTTTACCGATCACAATGTGCGTTGGCGTGACTCGAAGATGAAAGGCGGCACCCAAGCTACCGTCATCGGAAACGATGGGCATGGTAATGCCGAGTTTTTGGCGATACGCGCGGACAGCGTCGACCGAGTCGTTGAAGCCCACATCAATGGCGATCACCGCCAGATCCGCACCCGCGGTTTCATAGACATGCTGGAAATGCGGCATCTGTTGCCGGCAGGGCACGCACCAAGTAGCCCAGAATTTGAGATACACGGCTTTCTTGCCGTAAAGGCTGCCGAGATCGATGGCGTCGCCGTCGATGGTCTTGAGCAACAGACGCGGCGCCGATGCGCCCATGATCGGGCGGCCGGCCTCTAGTGCGCGTTGTTGCCCGGACATTTCCGCGCTCGCCGGAGCGGCGCAAAGACAGCCGCACAGAAGCATGCTGCTCAAAGCAGCACGGATGTTCACGAAGTACCGGGGGGCGCGATTTCGCGCGTTACCGGCGCTGCCTTGTCCTTGACGATGAACGCTAGAAATTTTGCCCGCTTGGTTTTGCTGGCATTGGCCGAAACCGCATGTACGTCGGTCGGGCTCTCGTAGAACGTCTGGCCTGGACCCAGCGTTACCTCGGGACCGCCGGTCACCTGCATCTTGATGTGCCCTTCGAGAACGTACACGAAAACTTGCGCATCATGCCGATGCGGCAGAGATGCGCCTGCGGGAAGATATTCGACCGTCGCCATCAGAAGTTCTTTGCCCGGAACGCCGCTCTGCTCTTTGTCGAGCAGCGGTTGCACTATCGCGGTCGATGCGGAGGACGAGGGTTCTGCGGCTATCGCAGAAGCCTGCGTCAGTACGGTGGCAACAGCGAATAGGGGGATCAACAATCGGTTGAATTTCATGGTTGGCCTCAGGATTACGCTGGAAGCATCAATTGTATATGCTATTGTAGTCAAACACTTGCAGGGCATGGCTTATGAGTACTCTCATCATCAACGAAGATATTCCGGCATATCGCAAAGCGTGAGTAGCGAAGGGCAAGGAGGGCGTTCTCGATTGCGTCCAATAGGGTCGATCATCGTTTCTCGGATTCGGCCGCGTGCGACGGTGCACACTGCACGCGTCACGGTGCTGTTCGCTGACCTGCGTGGCTACACGGGAATGGCGGAGCGGCTTCCGCCGGCGCGGGTCGTGCCCTTGCTGGACGAATTTTTTCGAGCCTTGGCGAGCGCCGTCGAGAAATGCGGCGGCACCGTGTTTCATATGGCCGGCGATGGAATGATGGCGGGATTCGGTATGAGCGAGGATAAGGCCAACGGCGCGCAGCAAGCGTTGACCGCCGGCCACGCCATGCTGCAGGCCTTCGTGCCCATTGCGGCTCGCTGGCACAGCGAGCTGTCCATCGACGCGGGAATTGGTATCGGCCTGCATTTCGGAGAGGTTGCGGTCGGCGCATTGGGGCCGTCACGCCATAAACGTACCACTCTGGTCGGCGATACGGTCAATGTCGCGGCACGTTTGTGCAGCCGGGCGCGAGCCGGCGAAGTCCTGTTTTCCTGCACGGTTGCCGCCGCCCTCGAGAACGATGCA
>JAYTXS010000108.1:0-2196 GCA_043742845.1 Gammaproteobacteria bacterium | reverse complement strand
CGTGGGCCGGCAAGAATTTGGCACATGGCGTAGACGCCCGGCGAGGAAGCGCCGGCGAGAGCCAAAAACACGAACATGCTGACGAGTGCCATGGTGGGCGAGCCCGAAGCCATGCATAGCATGCACGCCACCGATCCCAAATGAGCGATGGCCATGACCGATTTGTACGCGGCATTGGCGGATCCGCCGCGCGCAATGTAGCGATCGATGGCCCACCCTGCGGCCAGCGCGCTCGCCGCACATCCCACATAGGCCCAGGTAGCGTACTGCGTCATCTGCATCATCGGCATGCCCCGCTCGGTCTGCAGATACGAGGGCAACCAATTCAGCATGAAATAAAACACATAGTTGCTCGAGAAAAGGCCGAGTGCCGTGCCCCAAAGCGACGGTTGCTTCAAGATCATGCCCCACGTGGGCGGCTCCTGCGCACTCGGCTGCACCGCCGTTTGCACTTGGCCCGCCACGCGCGACCATGGCAGCAGCCACAGCAGGGACAGCGCGCCGAATACCAGGAAGGACGAACGCCAACCGAAATGCGCCATCAACGTGCCGCCGGCGTATGTGCCCACCGCAGGACCCACCAGATACCCAAGCGCCACAATCCCGTTGGCTGTCCCTAAGCCCTTTGCGGGCACGACCGCCGCCAGTATTTTCGCCACGCTGGGGAAACCTGCACTCTCCCCTACCCCCAACAGCAGCCGCAGTACCAGCAATTCGGAAAAGGTGTGGGCAACGCCGACCAGCATGGTGGCCGATGCCCAGATAGTCAGTCCCGCGGCGAGGATGCGGTGGGGCCCGTAGCGCTCAGCCAGCCAGCCCACGGGAATCTGCACGAAGGTGTACGTCCAGAAAAAAGCCGACATCAACATGCCCATCTGCTCGTAGTTCAGGTGCAGATCGCCCTGCATCAAGTGCGCCGCCGTGGGCATGGTGCCGCGATCGACGTAGTTAATGAACAACACCGCGGCCAGCAAGAAAACGATGGGACTGCGGGCGGCCCGCATCGGATCGACCGCAGCTAAGATGCGCGAGTTCAGTTCGCGTAATCCGAATGACTGCGGTCAAGGACACGTTTCAATGCATCGAAGTGCAGATCCGCGCGATCACGGCCGCCAACCATACCGCCCGCGCTGAACTGCGCAACCGTCGTTTTGATCACCGGCTCCGGAATCAGCCGCAAAGACCGGCCCGTCGACAATGCCAGCACCTGCGCCTGCGCGGCCCGCTCGAGAAAATACAGCCGCTCGAATGCCTGAGGGATGGTCTTACCAACCACCAGTACGCCGTGATTGGCCATCATGAGCACCGACTTATCGCCGAGCGCCTGCGCCAGGCGTTCGCCCTCGGTGTCATCGAAGGCCAGGCCATTGTAGGTAGGGTCGTAGGCCACGTCGTCGTAAAAGCCGAGCGCACTCTGCACCGCCATCTCCAGGCGCGGATTCTCCAGCATGCAAAGCGCCGTCGCGTAGGGCATGTGCGTATGCAGTACGCAGCGTCCCTGCGGCGACAGCCGATGCACCGGCTGGTGAATGTACAGCGCCGTCGCCTCCACCGACCCCTGCCCGCTCAACACCTGCCCTTTGAAATCGACCATCAGAAAATCACTGGCCCTCACTTCTGACCAATGCATGCCGAAGGGTGCGAGCAGAAATCGGTCCGAATACCCCGGCACCAGCATCGTCAAATGATTATCGATGCCCTCGTTCAACCCATAGCGATCCGCCAGGCGATAGCACGCCGCAAGATCGACTCGGGCACTATGTTCTGCATCCGCCGATGGCTGGACAGACTTTAGACTCGCATTCATATCGCTTACCTCACGCGAAAAACGTTCCTACTCTGATTTGCACGGTCGGCAGCGCCCGCGGCGAATCGGTGTCGCATGCGAGGGAAGAGTCGCCCAGCCTGACCGAACCATATGGCGATACGTTTGGCGACCCACCTACCGACAGCACAAATAGCTCGATCAGTCTCGCCGTAACAGCCGAAAGCTGCGGGTTGACCCCCGGCTCGTTGATCATGTCTCCATCGAACAACTCGACGCCGGCGTACTTAGTCAGAACCCCCGTTTCGACCCCGCCTAATCCTACACCGCGTTTGGCCGCGGTGTCTGCCGGTTAACATGAGCTAAAAACAGCGATTCCACATTGAACGGCAAGGCCTCTTAGCCGGATTTCGAGCCCAGAGTCGACTACT
>JAYTXS010000107.1:0-9442 GCA_043742845.1 Gammaproteobacteria bacterium | reverse complement strand
CGGCCGTCATCCACGGCAAGGTCAGCGCTCGTACGATTGCCATCGCCAAGGGCGCCATCATCGACGGTGAAATCGAAGTCACCTCGGGTTTGCCGGTTGCTGAATTCGACGAGAAACGCGCCGGCAAGGCCTAGCTCAAGGGCTTGTTCGCGAATGGCGACAGTGGCTAATAGTGGAGTGTTCCGGTGTATTCCCGCATCCTAGCGGCATTTCCGACACCTTCTAAGAGCAATGAAACAATACGATGTAGTCATCGTCGGCGGCGGCATTCACGGAGCGGGAGTCCTACAGGCGGCCGCAGCAGCTGGACACAGCGCTCTGCTCATCGAACGAGTCGGGATCGCCAGCGGTACCTCCAGCCGCTCCAGCAAGTTGATTCACGGCGGCCTGCGCTATCTCGAATCCGGCCAGTTCGCGCTGGTGCGAGAGAGTCTGCGAGAGCGCGCCATTCACCTGCGCATAGCCGCCGACTTGGTCGAGCTCAAGCCCTTCTTCATTCCGGTTTACCGCGATACGCGGCGCCGACCCTGGCAATTGAAAGTGGGGCTGTGGATGTATGCGCTGCTGGGAGGCTTCGATGCCAGCACCCGGTTTGGCTCCGTGCCCAAAGCCGAGTGGTCCATGCTCGACGGCCTCGACACCGAAGGGCTCGACGCCGTCATTCGCTATCACGATGCGCAAACGGATGACGCCATGCTGACCCGCGCCGTGGTTCAGTCTGCGTTGTCGCTGGGCGCGGAACTCGCCGTGCCGGCAAGTTTCAGCGCGGCGGCTCTTACCGACGACGGCGTCCAATTAAGCTACGTGAGCGGCGCGCAAACCATTGAATGCACCGCCCGCGTATTGGTCAATGCGGCAGGCCCGTGGGCTGCGCAAGTTGCAGGCATGGTGCAGCCGCCCATCGCGATTCCGGACGTAGATCTGGTGCAGGGGACGCACATCGTCCTACCGCTCGCGGTGACCGCAGGCATCTACTATGTGGAAAGCCCGACGGACGGCCGCGCCGTATTCGTGATGCCGTGGCACGGCGCAACCTTGATCGGCACCACCGAAACTCCCTACCACGGTGCGCCCGATCAAGTGCATCCGCTACCTTCGGAAGAGGACTACTTGCTCGCCGTCGCGCGCCATTATTTCTCCGCTTTCAGACATATGACCCGCGAACACATCACGCAACGCTTCGCGGGGCTACGAGTCCTGCCCGCCGCCAGCCAGGCGACCTTCGACCGGTCGCGAGAAACCATTTTCAGCACCGACCGTGAACTCAATCCGCGCGTGCTCGGTATTTTTGGTGGCAAGCTGACGGGCTGGCGCGCTGCGGCAGCACACGTTTTGCAGCGCATCAGCCCCTCCCTACCGGCTACGCAACGGCTGGCCGCGACGGACCAATTGATTCTGAGGAGACCGACATGATCAAGAATCGCATGGCAGTGCTGACCCTTATGCTGATCGGCACGCTCGCGCACGCCGAGGACTATCTCAGCCCCACCGATGAACGCGTGCGTTTATCCTTGGGCGTCATGCGCGTCTCGACCAACACCTCGATGCGCCTGGACAGCAGTCAGGGTCTCCCCGGAACACCCGTCGATGCGGAAGACACCTTCGGCTTGGACAAATCCGACTTCGAACCCAAATTTCAAGCCATGGTGCGGGTCGGCGAGCGGCACCGCCTGCGTTTCGATTATTTTAGCTTGGATCGAACCGGCCAAACGACCCTCACTGCGCCCGTGGTATTTCGCGACGTCGTCTTTCAAACCGGAGATCCGGTCGATACGACTATGAATCTACGCAGCCTCGGCATCAGCTATGAATACTCGTTCATACACCGCGAGAAGTTCGAAGTGGCCGCCACCATCGGCATCAACGATACCGACATCTCCGCGCATTCCCGTGTGTCCACCCAAACCCGCCATATCGATCAGCGAGAAGATCAGGCAGGCCCGTTCCCGACCATCGGCCTCGACGCCACCTATGTGCTGAGCAAGCGATTTTATTTCGACGCCCGCGCTCAGTACTTCAAATTGATAGTCGATCAGCTGGATGGTTCGCTGACCTTCTACGAATTTGCGGCGCTGTACCGGCTGCGCCCCAATATCGCCTTCGCCTTGGGCTACAACTCGGTGAAAGCCAACCTGACGTCGCGGCAGACGAAGAACGCAGGATTCTTCGATTTCGATACCAAGGGCCCGGAGTTCTTCGTCAGAATTGCTTTCTGATCCGCGCCGCAGGATTTTATTGACCGGGAGCCGTTGCTCCGGGAGCCGTTGCTCCGGGAGCTGTCGCCGCGGGCGCCGCAGTGCCTTCCGCCGCGAACTCCACGCGATTGTTGGCAGCCGCCGCGCGATTCCACTCGCCCGCCGTCAGCGACTCGGTGCGGGCCGGGTAAGAAGTGCTCGGCCGTCCGCTGCCACCATTTTCCATCGCCACCGTGATGGCGCCTGCCGTGCGCTGGCGCACGCCCGCGATCAGATTGGCGAAAGCCAGTGATTGCCGCTGCTGCCCCGATAAGGACTCTTCGAATGGATTGCCCACCACATCGCACTTACTGGCCAATACACTCGCGGCGGCCGGAGCGAATCCATCCGTCGCGTTACCGCTGAGGCAAAAAGTCCCCGCCAGGCTCGTGATCTTCACCACGCCGCGAAATCCCTGCGCCTCGAGCCGCGACAGCAGTTCGCGCAGCACGTCCAATCGGGCCCGGTCGAAGGGAATCTCGCCATAGGGCACCGGCTCAACGCGCGTCTGCGCGCCCGATGTGCCGGCCCCTGACACACCGGTCGATGCTCCCGCAACCGTCGACGCACTCGCCAGCGCGGCGGTGAGATCCTTGACTGTGCCCGATAGGTCGTTGCGCGCTCGCTGCAATTCAGTGTTGGACGACGTCAGAGCCGCGATGTCCGCGCGAGACTTCGCCAACTCCTCGCGCGTGACCAGCCAAACCGTGGCGAACGCCACCGCAACCAGACAGGCCGCTGCAATCCCCGTAGGCCAGGGCCAGGTGGGCTGCACAGCGCGCGGCGGCGGCAACGGTACTTCCAAGGGCGCGGCGGCGGGCAAGGAGTCGCGTACATCGCTGACGATGCGTGACGCAAAACTATCGAGGCTGGCAACGATGAAGCGCCGCACATCGACTGCCTGATCCTTCACCGCAGTCTCCACGCGGCGCCCCCAATCGACGCTGGGCATTGCCACGCCGGCGGGCGTTCTTTCCGCAGCTCCTGCATCCGCGGGTGCTCTAGCCGCGGATGTTCTTTCGGTGAACGCCTGCTGGCCGGGCTGCCTTTCGACCGCCGCTCCATCCACCAATTCTACCGGCGCCAGTACCGCCTCGGTCATGTCGCGCCGATCCGGTAATAAATGTAATTCGTACAAAACTTTCGACACATCGACCGGCCGCACCTGCTTCGGCAGCACACCCATCGCTCCCAAGGCGCGTGCCTGCCCGACGTATAATTCGCCCTCTTGCGAGGTGTACATCATGATGGGAATCATGGCCGTCTGCGGATTGCCCTTGATGGACTGCACCGCCTGCAAGCCGTCCATACCGGGCATGAGATGGTCCATGAAAATCGCGTCGGGGCGATTGCTCTTCAGGTATTCAATGGCTTGCTCGGCGGCCTCCGCCATATCGACTTCAATGTCGTACTTCTCGAGCATTCGGCTCAAGATGACGCGAGCCGACTTAGAGTCGTCGACGACTAATGCGCGTTTACGGGCCATGGCGGTAGTGTATCGCAGAGCACTCAAATGCTAGATGCGGCCCAGGAGTTTGTCGTACATCGCAGACAGATTCGCGGCGGTGCAGTCACCGCGCCGTCGCGAATCCTCTGCTGGGCATCTTTGGAGGATGCAGGGCCACTGGTTCGTCCGGGCCAAGTTTAGGCGGCGGGCGCAGCGCTCGCCGATTCCTTGTTCTGCGTGATCCACGTCAGCGCGGACTCGACGTCGGCGAGCTCGCTCGCAGTAAAACCTTCAATTCTGACGCCGGTCGCTTCGGCCTTTTTCTTGGCGAGTTCGGCGGCCGCAACCGTGTGTATCCACACCAGACCGCGGCGTACCTTGGCCGTGAACTTTTGCTGCTTTTCTTCGGTCATCGTTCATCTCCTTAAGGAATCTGGACTTAGGCTGGGCACGATACACGACTCAGGGTTCGTTAAGGAACCTTGGCGCGATCCAAACTCGCACTGTAGGCGTTGATCGCACGCGAGACCACCCCCATGTAATGGTTCGCTTCATCCCAGCGGCGCTCTTCGATGGCTTCGCGAATGCCGGGCAGTGTCTTCACCCCATATCCCGTGTGGAATCCCGGCGCATACAACATGTGTTGATACCATTCGCGGCCCGGCAAACCTTTCGGGTCGGTCAGCGTTTGCTCGAGTACCGTCAGCATTGCATTCAGCCGCTCCACCGCTGCATTGCCGTCCGCGGAATCGATGGCTGCAAGCCGTGCATATTCCCGGTCGAATGCATTCGCGCTGCGCTCGAGATTCGCCACCGCATTATCGAGTTCGGCGAAATTCAAGTAAGGAACCTCCGCGTCCCGCGCCGGTGGCGCCCGTGACAGCTTCGGATCCGCGGCCAGCTTGAAGTCCCCGCCATCCAGAGCCTTCGACAATTCGCGTGTCTTCACCCGCATGCCGTCAGCGAGCTTGTGCAATTCATCGTCGAAGCCTGCGACTGAAGCGGCAAAATCACTCTGCTGCGCCGGCAGCAATTGCGCCTGCGAGGCGCGCAGCATCAGGCGACCCGCGACCTTGGCGAGCGCCACGCCATATGCGAAGTCAGGATCGACGAAGCGCCGGAAGTGATCGAAAGAATCGTAAGCGGAGTGGTACACGCCGTAGTCGGTTTCACCCTCGAAGCCCAGATTCAGTGAATTGATTCCCAGGTGCTGCAGGAACGGCGTGAAATCCGATCCGGAACCGAGCGCCCCCAACTCGAGGTCAGTGTCCGGGCTCGAGTTGCCGTGACCGTTCACATTGCCGTGGCCGGCGCCGCCCTCGTATCGGGCCACCCGCTCTTGGGCGCCGGCCCGCGCCAGCACGCTGCTGCCGGTTTCCGGATCAGTCACGTCGCGCGCCGCCTCGCTGGCAAAGTGCTGCAAGTCATGGCTGCCTTCGACCCCGAGAAAGCCGCGGCCATTGGTATCGGAATTGACGTACAAAGCCGCCTTGCTTTGTAGTTCAGCCGCATGCGTTTCCGCCCACTCGGTGGAACCCAAGAGCCCCGGTTCCTCTCCGTCCCAGCTGGCGTAGATCAGAGTGCGGCGCGGCCGCCAGCCCTCTTTGACCAGCTTGCCGATCGACTTGGCTTCCGCCATCAACGCAACCTGACCCGCCAACGGATCGGTCGCGCCGAACACCCAGCCGTCATGGTGGTTGCCGCGCACGATCCAGCGGTCCGGTTCCTGGGCGCCGCGCAGCGTCGCAATTACGTCGTACACATTCTTTTGGCTCCAGTCCGACAGCACCTTCATGTGCACCTTCGCGGGACCCGGTCCTAAGTGGTAGGCGAGCGGCAAACCACCGCGCCAGGTGGCCGGCGCCACGCGGCCGCCGAGCGCGGCAAGCAAGGGCTCCGCCGCGGCATACGAAATCGGCAACACGGGAATCTTCAAGAGAGTCTTGGCGTCTTTGATGGCGAGCCGCTTGGCGTTGGCGGTGGCGCCTACGCCCGGGGTCAAGGGATCGCCGCTGTACAGCACCAAGTCCTGCACCGAGCCGCGCTGTATGCCGTCGCGAGGGCGGTAGCCGCCTTTCGGATAGACGTCGCCCTCACCATAGCCGTCGTCGCGCGGATCCGAGTAGATCAAGCAGCCCACCGCGCCGTGCTCGTAGGCCAGCTTCGGTTTCAGCCCTCGCCAGCCGCCGCCGTAACGCGCCAGCACGATGCGGCCCTTGACACTCACGCCCTGGCGTTCGAGTTCCCGGTAGTCGTCCGGCATGCCTTGATTGACGTAGACGAGTTCGGCGGTCACATCGCCGTCCGCGCCATACACGTTGTATGCCGGCAGCTCATCTTTGGTCTTCGACGAAGTGCTGTCGCCGGCTACCGGCGGTTCGGTCAGGCGGGCAGTGAAATGGCTGGGCGCGACCAGCTCCACGGACACCTCCCGCGGGGTGGGATACAGAACGGAGAACGTCTCGATGGATGCATCCCATCCCCATTCGCGAAACTTTTTCAGCTGAAACTCCGCATTGGCCTTGTCATGCGCCGAGCCCACGTGATTCGGCTCAGAGGCCATCTGCTCCATCCAGGAGCGCTGTTCGGCGGCGGACAGATCTGCATCGAAGCGCTGCTCGAGCGCAGCCTCGGCGGCAGCAGCGCTCGCGGAAAAGCCCAGCATCTGCACCGCGCCGGCCCGCGCACCGATCGCCGCAGTAGTCCCCGCACTATTGTCGGCCGTGCTGTCTGCGCTGGCCGCAGCACATACCATCCATACGCACAGCGCTCCTGACAGTAACGCTGCGCTGCGGCGCCATGTCGCTCCCGAATAATTGCTCGCGGCCAACATAATCTTCCCCTTAGTCTCGAATGCCGGCACCCCGGTTCATCAGCGCCACGGCCAGCGCGAACATCCCGCCGGCCGCTCCCACCATGATCCCATACGCCAGTCGCAGATCGACGTCCGATGTGCCGAGAAAACCGTAACGGAACGCGCTGACCATATAAAGAATGGGATTGGCGTGCGACACAACGTGCGCCCAGCCGGGCAGCATGGTGATCGAATAGAACACGCCGCCCAGATAAGTCAGCGGTGTGAGCACGAAAGTCGGGAACCAGGAAATTTGATCGAAGTTCTTGGCGAACAAGGCATTGATGAAGCCGCCGAGCGAAAACACTATACTGGTGAGCAGCACCGCGGACACGATGGCGAAACCATGCAGCAGCGCGAGGCGCGTGAAGAACAGCGAGACGATCGTCACTACCGATCCGACCAAAGCGCCGCGCAGAATGCCGCCGCCCATGTAGCCGGCGACGATCAGCCAGTTGGGCAGCGGTGAGACCAGTAATTCCTCGAGATGCTTGCCGAATTTTGCACCGAAGAACGACGACACGACATTGCCGTAGGAATTCGTGATCACGCTCATCATGATGAGACCGGGCGCGATGAACTGCATGTAGTCGTAGCCGCCGACCTGACCGACGCGCCGGCCGATCAAGCTGCCGAAAATGATGAAGTACAGCGTCGCGGTCACCGCCGGCGGCAAGATGGTCTGGCCCCAGATGCGCACGATGCGGCTGAACTCGCGAATGATGATGGTCTTGAAGCCCACCCATTCGGTGGCGGCGCGCGACGCAGCCACGGTCAGGAAGCCGCCGTCGTGACGGCCGCGGCGCCGGCGGCAGCGGCGCGGCCCGCCGAGGCGCTGCCATCGACCAAGCGAATGAACAATTCTTCCAGCCGATTGACCTTGTTGCGCATGCTGTTCACGGCGATCCCCTGCGCCGACAGCTGGGCGAATATATCGTTGAGGCTCTGTGCCTTCGCCATTTCGATTTCCAGCGTGTGGTCATCGGAGAGCACGGACGTGAAACCGGACAATTGCGGCGCGATCTTGCGCGAATCGCGCAAATTGAACACGAACACCTCGGTTTGCAGTTTGCGCAGTACATTGGCCATGCTGTCACGCTCGATAATATTGCCGCCTTCGATGATGGCCACGTTGCGGCACAGATTTTCAGCTTCTTCCAGGTAGTGAGTGGTCAGGATGATGGTGGTTCCCGCGTCGTTGATGTTGCGCAAAAACTCCCACATGGAACGGCGTATTTCGATATCGACTCCGGCGGTCGGCTCGTCCAGGATCAGTAGTTTAGGTTCATGCATCAGGGCGCGCGCGATCATCAGGCGCCGCTTCATGCCGCCGGACAGCGAACGCGCGATGGAATTGCGCCGCTCCCAGAGCTGCAATTGCTTCAAATACTTTTCCGCACGCTGCTTGGCCAAGGGCCGCGGTATTCCATAAAAGCCCGCCTGATTCACCACGATGGTGAAGCAGGTCTCGAACATGTTGAAATTTATTTCCTGCGGCACCAGCCCGATGCAGGACTTGGCGGTTTCCAGCTCGCGATCGATGTCGTGCCCGAACACCTCCACCACTCCACTGGTCTTGTTCACCAGCGAGGTGACGATGCCGATCGCGGTCGTCTTGCCGGCGCCGTTGGGGCCGAGCAAGGCGAAGAAGTCGCCCTCATCGACGTTCAGGTCGATGGCTTTGAGCGCTTTGATGCCGTTCTTGTAGATCTTGGTGAGCTGGCGAAGGACTAGGGCTTGCATAGGAGGCGCGTAGCCTAAACCTCGCAGGCCCCCGCCCGCAACGCCAATGCGTCGGTCGGCCTAATGCGCCGCCGCTCCTGTGGCGCCGCCAGCGGGCAGTCGCCCCGCGGCCGCCAGCTGTAGACCATACAGTTGAACTCGGCGCAGCGCTGTCGGGTCGGCTCGCGAGGCCGCACCGGCAAGGGCGCTCCAGAAGGCGGTGCGCTCGAGCCAGCGCGCGGATAAATGCACGGCCTCCGTCGCCACCAGGGCAGGCAGGCGGTTGAGAGTGATGTGGCGAAAAGCTGCGGCGGTGTTGCCGTTCATTCCCAACAACAATTGAGCATCGAGATTCGCGCCGGCGGCCACGTGCCAGGCATAGAACAACGCCAAGCGCACGAAGCTCACCGTATTGTCGTCGATCACCGCCTCATCCGCGACGCACCAGGATCGAGGGTCCCGCAGACGGGTACCCCAGTGTCCGTCGTCCTGGAAACGCAGGTCGAATAGCGCATAGGGGCATGCCGCCGCCACCTGCCGCTGCGCACCGGACAGCGGCGCCAGCTGTGCGGCCAGGAGCGGCGAAAAGCCGGCGCGGCCCGGCGCGGCCCAGCCGCCGTTGCGGGCCGCGGCCAAATCCAAGAAACGGTGGTTCAATTCGTGCAGCGATCCCAAGGTTTGGACCGACAAATGCGATTCCTGCGCCCAACTACCGACGATTGCTTCCTGCATGTCGCCTCCCGACAAGGTCTCAAATCAAGTTTTAAGGGGGTTTTACGCGGTCCCTGCGCATTTCACCGCAAATACAGCGGCAATATTCGCTGAAATCACTTGGCAACCAAGCTAACTTTGTGATTAATTTCTGTCAAATTCTTTTTGAGGTTAAAACCACGCGATTTGCCAAGGAGGCCGACCATGAGAGTGTCCGACGACCGTTATACCCGTGACCGCCAGAGATTAGATCTGGCGCTGCGTCTAATCCGCCACGAAGCCCGCACCTTCACCATTCGCCAGTGGACCGGCCTGAGCGACGATCGCATTCGCAAGCTCTATAGAAGTTATTGCCTGGACGGTGCGGCGGTCACTGTTACGCGGCATCGCGGCAAGTCGCCACGCCAAGCGGCATTTTTCTTCAGAAATCCGGACGTGACGTTTCACGCCGTGCAATTGGCGAGTCTCTACCTG
>JAYTXS010000106.1:0-3075 GCA_043742845.1 Gammaproteobacteria bacterium | reverse complement strand
GAGCACCACCAAGATCGATGCGCCGACCAAGCGTTCTTTGACGCGACGATCCATGGAATCTGCCTTAAACGTTAATGCCTCGAGGCGCCGCAGTATATTCGGGAAGCGCTGCCTGTGGCAGCAAGTCATGCGCTTCCAGCCAATCAAGTGCCGGCCCGACAGCGTGGAAAGAGCCGAAAACGACGATGCGATCGTGAGGGCGCGCATAAGCTGAGGCCGCTCGGCATCCCGCCGCGGTATCCTGCGCTGCTGCAACTGGAACCGAGACCTGCTGCCTCACTACCTCGGCCAGCGCCGCGCTGCTGCGGCCGCGCTCGCCATCCGTCGCAACGCACCACCACGCATCGACACTGTCGCGCAACTCCGCGATGACTCCGGGCGCATCCTTGTCGGCCAAAATACCGAGTACCGCCAAGGTCCGCCCGCCGGTGCCCGGGCCGCCGCTGTGCAGTACGCCACTATCCAGTGCGCGTAAATTGCGCGCCAGGACGCGAGCCGCCGCGGGGTTATGCGCGACATCTAGAATCCATGTAGGCGCCTGAGCGTTGGCGGGCGCGATGACCTGGAAGCGCGCGACCAACCGCACTCGGGAAAGCCCTTGGGCCACCGCTATGGCGGGGATGAGCAGACGCCCATCGATCTCTTCCAGGGCGGCGATCGCCGTGGCTGCGTTGGCGTACTGCGTCTCGCCGGCCAGCGCCGGGGCCGGCAAGTGCCGCAAATTCCAACGGCTGCCGCGGTAGCACCAGGCGCGAGCTTCGGTGGCGATTGCGTTTTTTGCGGGAGCTATATCTTCCAACTCATAACTGTACTCCACACCGATGCGCTTCAGAGGCGCCCCTATGGCGCTCGCCGCGTCCGCGACGACGCTGGGCATTTCGCTGCTGCCGAGCACGGCAGCACGGCCGGTACGGAAAATTCCCGCCTTCTCGCGCCCGATGGATTCGAGAGTGGCGCCCAAATACTCCTGATGGTCGAATCCGATGCTCACCACCACGGCGACATCCGGATCCACCACGTTGACGGCATCCAAGCGCCCGCCCATGCCGACCTCTAGCACCCAGGCGTCGAGCCGCGCGGCCTCAAACACCAGCAGCGCCGCCAGTGTGTTGAACTCGAAGAAAGTCAGACCCACCGTACCGCGAGCGTTCTCGATGCGCTCGAAGGCCGAGAGCAACTCGGCCTCATCGACCAAACGATCGTTGACGCGGATGCGCTCTCGGTAGTCGCGCAAGTGCGGCGAGGTGAAGGTACCGACCCGGTATCCGGCCGCAGCCATTATGGCCGCGCAATAGCCGCTCACCGAACCCTTGCCGTTGGTTCCAGCGACGGTAATGACCGGAATGTTGGGTTGCCGCCAGTTCAGCGCGTCCAAAACGATTCGGAGTCTGTCCAGCCCGAGAGCGATCGCCTGCGGGTGTACGGAGGTTTGGTAGGCCAACCACTCGTCGAGACTGCGCGGCATGGCCGACTTTAAGGCTGTGAGCGCATTCCGCTACGCTGCAGCGGGTTCTTTGCCGGTCAGCTGGCGCAGCATGGCGCCGATACGATCGCGCAGCTCACGCCGATCGACGATCATGTCGAGCGCGCCGTGCTCGAGCAGGAACTCGCTGCGTTGGAAACCTTCCGGCAGGGTCTCGCGCACTGTCTGTTGGATCACGCGCGGACCGGCGAATCCAATCAGCGCCTTCGGTTCGCCGATGTTGATATCGCCCAACATGGCAAGGCTCGCGGATACTCCGCCCGTGGTCGGATCGGTCATTACAGAAATGAACGGCAGCCGCGCCTCCGACAAGCGCTTGAGAGCCGCGCTGGTCTTGGCCATTTGCAGCAGGGAATACAGCGCCTCCTGCATGCGTGCGCCGCCGCTGGCGGCAAAACACACCAGCGGCATGCGGTGCTCCAGGCAGTGCTCCACTGCCCGGACGAATTTCTCGCCGACGACGGAACCCATCGAGCCGCCCAGAAAACGGAACTCGAAGGCACAAGCGACCACATCCAAGCCCGCCAATCTTCCGGCCATCACGATCAGCGCATCGCGTTCGCCGGTGTGCTTCTGCGCTTGTACGAGCCGATCCTTGTAGCGCTTCGAATCCTTGAATTTGAGCGGATCCTCAGATTCCACCTTGGTGGCAAGCTCCGTGGTCGACCCGGTATCGAGAAATTTCGCCAGCCGCTCGCGGCCATTGATGCGCATGTGGTGGCTGCACTTGGGACACACATGCAAATTGCGCTCGATTTCAGCGCGGTACAGCACCGCGTCGCATGCCGGGCACTTGGTCCACAGGCCTTCCGGCACCGAACGCGTGCGGCGCTCGGTTTTAATACGCGAGGGGACAATTCGTTCGAACCAAGACATGCGCTAGCTTAACCGAAATGGAGCCGTCGAAGGCAGCACCAGGTTGCCCGCCCCCGGATCATGAACCGGAATACCGTAAATGGCTGGATATTCCACCCGCCATAGGTATAGGCCGGCGGCCGGGGCGGTCGCCCCCGCAAGACGCCGCTCACCCTGCCCGAGTATCCGCGCCATCGCTGCCGGCGGATCCGCCTCGCCCTGCAGCGCGACCAGCGTGCCGACGACGTTGCGCACCATGTGGTGCAGATAGGCATTCGCTGTGATCTCCAACCACAGGTAGTCCCCGTCCCGCCGCACATCGATCTGCTGGACGCGCCTGACCGGGGTTTTAGATTGGCACTCCACCGAGCGAAATGCAGAGAAATCATGCTCGCCGATCAGCACCTGTGCGGCCGCGTGCATGGCCTCAGCATTCAGGGGGCGATGCAGCCATGCCGCATGCGAGCGCTGCAGCGCAGAGCGCGCGCTGCGATTCAAAATGCAATAACGGTAGATGCGGCGCGTTGCCTTGTGCCGGGCGTGAAACCCCATCGTCACTTCGCCGGCCCATTGCAGCGCAATCGCCGGGGAGAGCTTGGTATTGGCGCCCAATACCCAAGCGCGCGCAGTACGCTGGGCGCTGGTGTCGAAATGGATGACTTGACCGGTCGCGTGCACGCCGCTGTCGGTGCGCCCGGCGCAGATGGCGATGATGGAATGACCGGCGACGAAGGATA